>CAYRBI010000015.1:0-6917 GCA_964422415.1 uncultured bacterium
CCAGTGATGAGATCCGCGAGGGCCTTCTTCAAACGCACGCGGAGTTGTTCCTCCAACGAGGGAAATCCGCCCGCGGGGCTGAGTTCTCCGGTCGGTAGCCCTCGAATCTCTCCCAAACCCAAGTCCTCCGGTGTAATCGCCTGGCCACGGCATTGCACGAGCACACGGCGGATGGTGTTCTCCAGTTCGCGTACATTGCCGGGCCAGTCATGGGCGGTGAGCGCCTCCAGCGCGCCGGGGAGGATCGCGGGCTGCTCCAGCCCATTGGCACGGGAATGTTTCTGGAGGAAATACCGGGCTAACAGAGGGATATCCTCGCGCCGGTCCGCAAGCGAGGGCAAATCAATCGTGAAGACATTCAAGCGGTAGTAAAGGTCACTGCGGAACCCTCCCTCAGCCACCAGCTCCTCGAGGGGACGGTTGGTGGCGGCAAGAATACGGACATCCACCTTCTTCCCGCTTCCACCTCCCACCCGTGTAACCACCTTATCCTCGAGAAAACGGAGCAGGGTGACCTGGGTTTCCAGGGGCATCTCCCCGATCTCATCGAGGAAGACAGTCCCGCCATCGGCCTGCTCGAACTTCCCGATCTTGCGTTCATGCGCCCCGGTGAAGGAACCCTTCTCATGACCATAGAGCTCGCTTTCGAGCAGGGTTTCCGGGATCGCGCCGCAGTTGATCGGTAAGAAGAGGGCATCCTTGCGGCGTGAGAATTGGTAGATCGCGCGGGCCACCAGTTCCTTGCCGGTTCCACTCGCGCCCCGGATCAGCACTGGTTCGGTTGAGGGCGCAACCCGTCCAATCCGTTTGTAGACCTCCTGCATGGCGGGGGAGTTACCAATGATGCAATCACCCCCGGAAGCCTCGCTGACACCCTCCTCCTCGCCAAGGAACACCGCCGTGGACATGGCCTCATGGGCCTGATGCGCGTGGTGAATCAATTCCCGCATCGTATCGGATTCGAAGGGTTTGAGCACATAATCATAGGCGCCATGGCGCGTGGCCTCGATGGCCGTATTGGCGGAGGCATACGCGGTCATCAGGATGGCGGAGATCTTGGGGTCAAACTCCTTGATATGGCGCAGGAGCTCGGTCCCCTCCATGTCACCGCCCAGACGGACATCCAGGACCACGACTGAGACATCACCCGCGCGCACCCGTTCAAGCGCCTCGCGCCCATTGGAGAAGGTCTCCAAATGAAAAGGTTCCTTATGCATCATCCTACGGAAGGAATACCGGACAGCCTCTTCGTCATCCACGACGATCAATGTGGGCGGGTGGGATGTAATCACAGGAACCTCATTCTGGCGGGTTGAATAGTTTTATCTCTGCTCCCTTTCCCTGAAAGGTCCTATCAGGTTATCATCGTAAGTGAGGGAATGGAACTTTTTGGATCAAAGAGGCTGGGTCTTTCCAAGCACTTGAAGGGAGTTACACATATTGTGAGGAGATGGCTGAGCTTTGCCCTGATCCTTTTTATATTCGCCTTTCCCGTTCTTTGTTACGCCGAGGAGGACTCAGGACTCAAGATTGAGTTCATCCCGAAGAAGAAGGACGGCGATAAACCAACGGGAGGTTCCATCATCGAGGGGCCCGAGATCGGCCAAAGCGCGGAACCGCTCAAGCCGGATGCGCTCGAACCCCTTACGGGACCTGATACCATCGAGGAACCCACCTCGGAGCCGGTGGACACATCCAGACCGGGCGCAATTTCCGCGCCTCCACCACCCATTCCATCCACGGCCCCTAAACCGGCTCCGGATAGGGGTATGGAGGAATCCATCCGCTCCGAACGGCTGATTCCCGCGAGCCCCTCAACGCCGGCTCCCCCGCCCGTGGTTCAGAAGCCATCCACACGTCTGAGCGATCTCCAGATGGAGTTCCAGCCAGCGGGTGGGACTTACACGCAGCGCGTGATGACAGAGGGCACTCTCCAGCCGGGAGAACGTCTCCGCTGGAAGTACCCCAAGGACACGGACTGGCGTGTACTCGAAGCCTATAATCCCACCAACATCAAACTGATGCCCTCGCATTATGAGGTCTCGGGCGGGTTCTTTCACAGTTTCAAGGATGGAACCAACCGGGTACAGGTGCCAACTCTGCGTGAAGGCAAAGACCGCCGTGACCGCCCGGACCTGATTGGATCGGAAAGAACCAACATGCGCCTTTTCGTGGAGGTCGATCCCTCCGCACCGAAGGCTCCCGCCCCGCAGGGTAACTGCGTGGTCTGGCAGAAGGGCAAGCTCTGGCTGAATGACCTCGCGGGTGGAGAAGTCGATTCCCTGGTCGATGGAAAGATGGTGGATCATCTGGAAGTGACCGCCCTCATCCCGGGGTTGATCTTCATCCTGACACCTCCCTCGCAGATCAAGGTGTATGCCGTGAAGGTCAACTTCGAGGCCGAGATCTTCAAGCTCATTGGCCGCGAAAAGGGCCGTTCCGACCGCCAGATCCAGGAGCTCGCCCGTCTGCTTCAGATGGCGGACACCCCCGAGAAACAGACCTGGTGCGAAAGCCGGATGGCGTATGAACAGGAGCAATCACGGCTCCAGAGCGATAAGCAAACGCTGTATCAAATGTTCCTGCGCAACGAGTTGGATGCCTGGGGTTTGGTGCGTTCGGGCCAGCCGCTACCACACATCCAGATGGCGCAAACAGTCTACCGGCATGAGAATATCGAACTCTCCGTTGGGTTATACTCGGACCACCTGGGCAAGAGCCTTCTATCCACCAATGCTTTCCTGTGGATTAATGAATCCATGCCTACACCAGGAACCCCCTTTAATCTGGAGATCATCGATCAGAGCGATCCCTCCTTCCTGGGCTTCGATACCCGTTTCCGCGCCGAGGGGGAACGTTTGATCGCGGAGGAACGTTTCAAGGGCTCCGCTGCTTGGGTGCCACGCAGCGTGGTGGTGGACTTGTACTACTACGCCACCTTCCGTCCCCCCCAACCACAAGGGCAGCCGGGGTACCTGGTGGATGTCACCATGGACCTCACCGGCGGGCTCAAACGTCTCAACAAGGAACAGGCCACCATGGCCCGTCTGGGGACAATTCAACTGACTCCTGACCTTTTCCGGATCGATCTCTCACCCGCATTGCTGTTGAGCTCCGGCCCCATGGAGAAGATTGTCCGTGATATCATTCTCCAGCCCTTCGATCTGCGTGGGTGGTACACGGGACGCCGTTCCAGGATTCATGAGGTTTTCGAACATGCCCCGCTCCTACCGGATGAGATCCTGAATGAGATCGAGAACGCGGCGGACGAGTTGGGAGTCCGCGTATATGAGGCGGAGAAACCGAAACGGACCGCGATCCCCTCTTATCTCTTCGATCCCCAACGTCTCTCAATCAGCCTGTCGCGTACCACCACACCGGGAGAACTGCGCCTGGATATCGAGCTCGAAAATGTGGATAAAGAGATTGTCCGCGTGACTCGCGGTTTGTTCCCCAAGGTGGATGTACTGGATTTCGCCGCCCGGTCGGTCGCCTCCAACCGGGGTTATGTAAGACTTGAGGATTTCCGTCCATTAACTCTCGGGGAATGGATCGAGGCCCGCCAGCCACGTACGCTCCTATCAAACTAAGACTGCCTGGAAGGGGTTTGTAATTGATGGTGGCCGTGGCCAGAATAGAGATGAATCGAGGTGCTTTTTACATGCGTTCAGTTGTAGTAGCCATTCTGGGACTGTGCTTGTCCTCTCCTGTCTTCGCTGACCGGATCGTGCTGGTTTATGGCGATGTGCTCGAGGGCAAGGTGGTATCGCAGACCGACACGACGGTCACCATCCAAGGACCTTACGGCGAGCGGGTGATGAACAAGTCGGATATCCGCGAAGTACTCCCGGATCCAGCCACCGGCACGCCAACGGCCCCAGCCACGGCTCCAGCTCCAAGCACACCCCCCATGGCGCCACCTGCCGTCACCGCACCCGCCGTAGCCCCTGAATTCGCTCCCCAGGAAGTACCCGCCGCGGGACCAGACGGGTGGCCCGTGGATGATATGCCCGTTGCCCAACCTCAACCCCAAGGCGTGTTGACTCCCACACTGCCCACATTGCCGCCACGCGATGGAGCGGCCCAATCGCCTGCTCCCACAGCCTTTGTGCCCCCACCCGCCAACCAGGCTCCATCTCCCTACGATCTGATCCGCGCCAATGCCGAGATGCAGTCCAAGTGGACCGATTTGGACATCGCCTATGTTCAGCGGGCCTTCGCCATGGGGCAGAGCACTGAAACCCGGTGTGCGGCACGCATCATCCCGCCCAACTATATGCGGGCGAAGATGGTGACAGCGATTCCTCCCTCACAGCAATTTCCACAGGGCGGTGAGGTCGAGTATGACATGTACCGCGCCAAAGGCTCCCTCTGGCAAACCGCCAAGCTCCCCGGTCAACCGATCCAATACCTGAAGATGGATGCCTCGCGGATTGAACGTCAGTCGGCGGCCAAATCGATGGAGTCCTTCCAACTGGGTTTCGCGGGAACCTCAACCGATGAGACTATGCTGCAACCCTTCGCACGCAATTCGACTATCGTGGGTGCGGAGGTGATCGAGGGGAATGATTGTTGGGTTCTGGAAACCCGCTACACACCCGAGGTGATTGAGACTCAGACCCGGCGTTATCCACCCGAGGTTCGGCAGACAGTCCAACAGCAGCTCGGCCAGCAGATCGGGGTGATCCGTAATTGGATTGGCAAGACCGATCTCGTCCAACGGCGCATGGAAAGCTTCATGCCGGATGGCTCGCCACTCCTGGCGATGATCGTGACCTCGGTCAAACCCAACACGGGCATGGATCCACAGGCCCTGCGCATGAAAGTGCCAAAAGGAACCGCCTGGGTGGATATCACCGAGATGGTGGCGGGAGGAGTCAACAAGGTCATGAGTGGCCAGCCGATCATGCCGGGTGGCGCTCAGGCTCAAGCCGGTCAACCAGCCCCCGCGCCGCAGCAGGCTCCTTATGCGGCCCAGCAGCCGATGCAACCCCAACAGGCCATGCAGTATGCCCCTCAGCCTCAGGTGCAACAGTACCAGCAGCAAGCCTACCCGCAACAACAACAGATGTACCCACAGCAAGGCGGCCAGCCCTATCAGCAAACCTATATTCAACAGGGAGTACCGGGCGCGGCGGTCCAACCTCAGCAACAACAACAGCAACAGAGTGGATCTGGTGGCGGTTTCCTCTCCAGGCTCTTTGGCAAAAAGAATCAACAAACCCAGCAGACTCAGCCCATACCGCAGTATGGTGGCGCCTCTACGTCTGGGAATACAACCATGATGGTTCCTGTCATTAATGGCCAACCGCAGTTCCCAACGCAGACACAATAACCGGCAACCTCACCCCCCCGCCCGCCTCTCCCACGAGGAGAGGGGGTATGTTCTCCCTTCGCCCAACAGGAGAGGGGGGCGGGGGGATGAGGTCCTATTTGTATTCCTTCCTTACCCATAACCCTCTGATAAAACCATGTACCGCCCCAGCAGCGAGTACGAATGTCCGCAAGAGCAAGACCAGAGGCGCTCCCACAGCGATGGAGAGCGACCGTTTGGCCACCCAGAATGTGAAAGGAAGCGCCAAGGCGAGAATCCCCAGCAGCACCACCACGGGGAGCATCCGTAGCGGGAACGGCAGCGCCAGGGCCGCCAAGCTGACCGGGAAGAACACCCCTAACCCAGTCTGGATCTTCAAGGTGTTGGGTGTATAGGAATCCTTCCAGATCTTCGAGAAATGCCGCCGGTAGATCAGGTTACGCCAGTAAGCCCGCCAGTATTTCTGCCATAGGTAACGCCGCCAAGTACTGGGGTGGGCATGGTAGACCAAAGCACCGGGCGCAAAGACCAGACGCAACCCTTGAGCGGCCAGACGGAATGAGAAGTCGGCATCTTCCCCACTGGCCATGGGAAAACGGGTATCGAATCCTCCCATTTGAGTAAAGATATCACGACGGTAGGCGGCTGAATAAGTTCCGATGAAATCCACCGAGGCGCTTCTCTTCATCCGCTCATAACGTTCCTCGATCTCCAGTTGACTGAAACGAGCGATCCATTCTTTTTGAGCGCAACAGTAGGCTCCCTGAACCCCCACCACAGCCGGATCGCTGAAAGGCACGGTCATCTTTTCGAGCCAGTCCGGAAGTGGGATGCAATCGCTGTCAATGAAGACCACCACCTCCCCCTTTCCAGCTCGCGCCCCATGGTTCCGGGCAGAGGCTGGTCCCTGGTTCGGTTGATGGATCACGGCCAGGTTCAGAGAGGGGTGTTCATGGCTCCAGGCTTGGGAGGTCTGCCCCGACCCATCGGTAGAGCCATCATCGACAATCAGGATCTCATCGGGAATGCTGGTCTGGAGGGAGAGAGCCTCCAACAACCTCATGAGTGATTCGCCAGCATTGTAGACAGGCACCACCACCGTGACCGAAAGATGAGTATCCTGGGTGTTCACCAAATCAGAGAGAACCTTTCATGGCAACTATTGAGCCTGGAATACAGATTCTCCCGGTCCCCATGGAAAGCGTCAAGAAGCCTGTCCGGGATGCCCACTGGTGTGGTGATGCCACCAGAACCGTTCCGGAAACCAGGCGATACGGCCCGGAAAAAACTCCGTGTCGTAATCCTCCAGCCCGAGTGCAACCAATCTTTCACGGATCAGGCCGTCCTGTTTTCTCAGCTGCTCCGCAAACTTCTGGGTGGGAATGATGTCTCCAATCCCGATCAGGAAGAACTCCAGCAGGTCGCGTTCATCGATGAAGTCATCAAAATCCCACCCCAGCCCCGTGTCCGTACCCTTGAGATAGGTGTTGTGGAAAGAGCTCAGAAGGAAAGGGAAAGCAGACTCGAACTGCCGGGCCACCTCATTCCAGGATTGAGTCAACCAGGCCTCGAGCTCCTGTGAGGTGATCTCCAGGAGCTCCAG
>CAYRBI010000015.1:7017-36811 GCA_964422415.1 uncultured bacterium
CCCAGCGCGATCCTAGCAGCCTCCGCCACGGGATATCCATAAATTCCGGTGCTGATCGAGGGGAATGCCACTGATTTGAGATTGTGATCTTTCGCGAGCGCCAGGCTATTACGGTAAGCGGAAGCGAGCAGTTCTCCCTCACCATGCCGGCCATCCCGGTAGATGGGACCGACAGTATGAATGACATAGTGTGCCTTAAGCCTTCCCGCCGTGGTGATGACCGCTTGTCCAGTGGGGCATCCGCTATATTTCCGGCACTCCTCGAGGATAGAGGGACCGCCCGCACGGTGGATAGCTCCATCGACACCCCCACCGCCACGTAACCCCGAATTGGCCGCGTTCACAATCGCATCAGTCTCTTCGTGGGTGATATCCCCTTGGACCACTTCAAGTTTCATCCCTCGCTCCTCTGACCAGATGGCCAGCCAGCAGTTTGCCATACTTCGTGCTTCTGGAAACCTATGGTTCTCCACAATTCGCCGTTTCCCACCGCCCCAAGAGATCACTTTATGAAACTTGAGGTTGATTAAAAACGATCTTATCAACCTCATATCATTGGACATACATATATTATTCTAATAATTCACCTTGACATTTTTCTATCTGAGGGATTAACCTTTTCCGGTAGAGTGTCCATGGACATTTGGGGGGGGATAGGGAAATGTTCAATGCACTGGCGCCAACCATGCAGTTTTTTAGTCTTAATAGGGATCCATTCGCGCCGACTGCTGATCCGGAGTTGTTTTACTTCACGATTGAATACGAGCGCTGTATCTATGGTCTCAAGCGCTCAATTGATGCCCGCTATGGGATTGTGGTCATTCTCGGGAATTATGGCACCGGGAAGACCTCGCTCATGCGCGCGCTCTTGGCGCATGTCTCGCGCAGGAATGAGCTTTATCAGACCGCGATTGTGCCCTCGCCGAATCCGGCATGGACCAGCAGCTGCCTGATGGAGTCCATCTGCGAGCAGTTCCGTATTCCGGTGTCATCAGGCTCATCCTTGCAGACCTATCAGTCGACCTTCAACCGTTTCCTGTATGAAAACCGGAACCGGATCAACACCTTGATCATCGATGATGCCCAGAATCTCGAACGCCGTGAGCATATCGAGCTCTTGCGTCTGTTGCAGAATATCGAGACTCCTCACTACAAGTTACTCAATGTGGTGTTGTTTGGGCAGTTGGAGTTGATCCCGCACATCCGCTCGCACCCGAACTTTGAACAACGTATCAACAATGCCTTCGTCCTACGTCCCATGTCTTTTGATGACATGCGGGGGATGATCCGTTACCGTCTCGCCAAGTCGGGGTATTCGCCCTCGGAGGATCTCTTCGATGAGGAGTCTTACCGGACGATCTACCAGTACAGCGAGGGGATTCCACGGGAGGTAGTTACCATCTGCCGTAATAGCATGATGATTGCACACCGAATCCGCCGCGATAAAATCCCCAACAGTGTGGTACTGTATGCCATCAACCACACCATGGCGAAGGGGCTGTTCAGCGAGGAGCGTGTCCTGGTTGCTCAAGAGTAGACAACCAATCAGGGGATGGTTCTGGAATGGGGGGGAGAGTATGAGTTGGGGGAGAAAAATAACCCGGGAAGAGGATGGTGGTATCCAGGCGTTGATGGATGAAGCCCTCTGGGGGGGAGCCAAGGGAATCCCGCTCGAGCCTCTCAATTTGGATATGCGTATCCAAAAGGATTGGGGCACGCCGGAATCCGGCTTCCAACCCAAATCCACCACGGTAAAACCAGCACGTACCATCCACACTCCTTCACAAACTCCAAGCGGCCATCGCATCCGTCAACCTCTCGAACACACCCGCCCAGTCAGTGAACCTACACCACCACCATCTCCGCCACCGGTGTCTCTTCTCCGGCGGCCAGTGTGGGTGGCATGCCTGTTGATCCTCCTGTGTGGATTGGGTTTGTTGTCTTTCACTCCCGCGCGGGTTTTCAATCCAGTGGCGCTCCTGGCGGCCGCTGGACAGCTTCATGCCGGGGGAGATTACCAGGGTGCGCTCAAGGAATATGCCGCCCTGCGCCAGATCGAGGGGGCGGTGAGTGGCTCTGGCAAAGCCCGTCTTTCATTCCTTGAGGCCGGCGCCGCCGAAAGTCTCTGGAAGCAAGGGATCGAACCCGGGAAGAACTTCATGTTGGCCTTGCAACGTTATGATGAGGCCATCCAAAATGACCAGACTCCCATGCGTGTCTATGCCTCGGAGGCGCTCATGGCACGCGCCGAGATGAACGCAACCCAGGCGCTAGCGAGCGAGCCGCACGATGCCTCGGCGGCTCTGGCCGCACGGCTCGCATTGGAGATCCTGTTAGAGACTCCTGAATATGGCGCCAGCCCGGCCGTGGCTCTGGGGATCGCCCATCGCCGTCTGGCCGAATTGATCCGTGCCGAAGATCCCCAGAAGGCTGTTGATCTTCTTCTGATCTCGAAAGACCGCCAGGGGAGTTGCTGCGAGGGGGTGGAGGATCTCCTGATTGCTCAGATCTACCACGAATACCTGAAGGATGACGACCGGGCGTATGAGTTCTATTCATTGGTGAAAGCCAATCCCCTCGCCTCCAAGGAAAACCGTCACACCGCCGAGGAAGCGCTTGTGGGGATAGGTGGGACTGATCTCCAGAAACCTGACACGCTTGATGCGCGGACTCTTGAGAAACTGCCGTTGTTGAAGGCGGACTGATTCTGTCCCGGATGAGGTGGTTGCGCTGTTTGCTTTTACTTGTGCTGTCCATGGCCATGGCCTTGGGGTGGGGCTGGTACACTTACGAACCCGGAACACTTCTCTACGGGTCGGAAGTGGCCATCCGTCTCCCGGCGGATGAACCACTTCCCTCAAGCGTCGAGATTCTCCGGAGAAGTAAGGCACTGTTGGATTCGGAGGTGTTCCGGATGCAGGCCATTGACCGCTTGGCGGCGCTTCAAACCCAGAGAGTACGTCAACTCGGCCCCGGTCAGTTGGTAGAGGTCTTTGAAGGCAGTCAAGACTCCATTGCGAAGTCTTTGTTGAGCTCCGCCACGCTAGAACAAGAATCCTTTCTCATTCCGCATGAGGCAGGAGGGGGTTCTTTCTCCGTACGGCTTGATGAAGTCTCTCCAACACTCATACTCTCTGTCTCTGGCGCATCCCAACCCCTTGTCAGCGCCATTCTGGAGGTAGTGCCGGACCTGCTGGTCAAGATCCACACATCCCATGCCGCTATCGCCTTGAGAGTGATTGCCAGTGAGATCCAACAGAAGCTGACAGAGGTGGAGCAACAGGAACTCAACCTCGCACAAATCTTGTGGAATCTCAAAGGGAAACTCAACACGAAGTTCGCGGACCGTCCCATTTCCAAGCGTGGTTCCACTCCTGGTCCTTCTCCCACTGCTCAGACCCTTACCACCATATCATCCAGTACGGCCACTTCACTGGACTCGGTGCGTGAAAAACTGTCTGGGCAGTTGGACGGGAATGGCTTCCGGTATGTGGAGGGTCTTCCCTCTCTCGGCCAGGCCTGGAAGCTGCTTGATGAGACGCTTCAGCTCGGTAACACGGCTGACAGCCTGATTCAGGAGGCTTCCGCGCTATTCCCATTGCTTGACGCCGCGGAATCGATGGAAACAGGGCCTCTGCCAGAAAACCTCAGCCGGCTCAACCTGACTCTCCAGAATATACGCGGGCAGCGGGAAGAGATCGCGGTACAGACTGCCCAGCTGATTCCTTCCATCACCGGAACGGCACCGGCGCCAGAGCAATCACTTCTCGTCGAGAAAGAAGATATACAGGTTCGACGGGTGGGAGGATCAGAACTCCACAGCCACTATCTGTTGTGGGGTCTCCGTGGACTGGGGGTAGGGGTAGTATTCGCTTTGGCCGTCATTCTCCGCCCGTCCAAATGGAGGCGTGCAAGATTTTCGTAATAAAAGGGTAAAAATCATATGGACCAACAGGAGAATTTGTTTTACCCTTTCCTGGGTTTTAAGGTATTCTGGTTTCAATGGACACCCTTGTTTCCTGCTCAGGAATAGGTGTGTCATGTAATTCTCGTGGGTTAAGTCTTGGGCATTCCAGTCGATAAAGAGATTTAGGAGCCTCCAATCCAAAGGTTGAACGGGCTAGGGGAAAAACGTGTTCAGCTGGAGGGATGATCATGGGGCTTTTGAGCTCGACTCGTCGAGTCGTTCATTGCCGCTGGTGCGGCGGTGACTATCTGTGGGGGAGACTGCGGGTTCCTTTCCCACTGCGGTGGATGCGTTCGGAAGGGGGCATCTGCACCGCCTGTGCAAGCCAACTCGTTCATCAGATGAACCACCATCAGCACAAAGGGGCTGAAGAAAGCCTCATTGTGCCACAGCCGCAGGAGATCAGCCGTGCGGCGGGGTAGGTGTGTGAAATCATCCTTTCCCCTGTACTCTGGATGCTCATACTGCCAAACGAAGCAACCCAGCGATGGTAATACCTTTAGCCATTGTTGATGCCTTCACAGCCCGTGCCTTCACGGGGAATCCCGCTGCTGTCTGTCTCCTGCCACATTGCCGTGATGATAAATGGATGCAATCCATGGCGGCGGAGGTAAATTTCTCCGAAACCGCATTCTTATTACGACAAGAAGAGGGCTACAATCTGCGCTGGTTTACTCCCAAGGCCGAGGTTGACCTCTGTGGCCATGCAACCCTTGCTTCGGCGCATGTCCTCTGGGAATCTGGCCACCTCCGCTTGGAAGAATCCGCCCTTTTCCATACACGCAGTGGAATCCTTACAGCTGTCCGGAGAGATGAATGGATCGAGCTCGATTTCCCCGCCGATCCGCCTGTAAACATTGATTTTCCAGAGGACCTTCCCCTTGCTCTTGGTGTTGAATTGTCAAATGTGGTTGAAGTGAGAAAGGGCCGTTTCGCTTATCTGGTGGAACTTTCCTCAGAAGCACTCGTCACGGATCTGAAACCTGATCTGCAGGCCATCCAGAGTCTCGGAATGGTGGGGACCATCGTGACCAGTTATTCCGAATCGACGGATTTCGATTTCATCTCACGATTCTTCGCGCCTCAAGTGGGTGTTCCAGAGGATCCAGTCACCGGGGCGGCCCATTGTTGCCTGGGACCTTATTGGCGGGAACGCCTCGAAAAGGACACCTTTCTGGCGTATCAGGCATCCGCGCGCGGTGGGGTGGTCCGGGTCGTGGTCCAAGGGGGACGTATTCTTCTGGGAGGACAGGCAGTCACCGTGGCAAAGGGAGAAGTAGTGGTCTGAGAAGCCTCTCTGAGCGGGGTAGTAACAGGAACCTCAACGATCTCTGGAAACGACAAACGCCACCAGATCCTCAAGACTGGCAACGGCTTCGTGGTCCTGGCAGGTGGAGGATAGGTTGGCCAGCATGGTCTGGCAGGTGCCGGCCATCTCCGCCAACCGCCGCCGGACTTCTTGAAAGACCCCCAGACTCCCCAGCTTTTCACGAATTTCCAAGGGTGAGGAGACAGAGCTCAGAAAAGTCTGGAGCGCCTCTGGGCTTCCCAGGCGGTCCCGTAGCAGAATCAACGGGAGGGTGTACTTCCCCGCTGCCGCATCGCTCCCGGTCTGTTTGCCAACCACACGCTCATCGCCCGTGAAATCCAGAAGGTCATCCGTCATTTGAAAGAGAAGCCCGAGGGCGAGGCCAAAGCGGTACCACTCCCCACGGACCTCATTGAGGCCACAGAGCAATGCCGCCGATTCAGTGCAGGAAGCCATCAACGCGGCGGTCTTCCTCTCGATCAAGCGGAAATAGACCTCCTCGGTCACATCCGTGTGGTTGATCCACTGCAATTGCTCGATTTCCCCGCGGCACATGGCGGAGGTCGCCCGGCAGGAGGAGGAGATGATTCCCAAGTGACCGCACTCGGTGACCAACTCGAAGGCCCGCGCGAACAAATGGTCTCCCATTAAAACCGTGGGAGTGTTGTCAAATACCGAGGGCAATGAGGGACGTCCCCGGCGGATTTCGGCATGGTCAATGACATCGTCATGAAGCAGGGTGGCCAGATGGATGAGTTCCATCGCCGCGGCGAGTTTGGGGCCACGCTCCTCGTGAGGAGAGAGTGCCCGGATGGAAAGGAGGATCAAGGTGGCACGGAAGAGTTTGCCACCCTGCGCCAGAAGGTGGCGTGACATGCGTTTTACGAGCGTTTCGCCCGGTTCTATATCCACGCACATCCGTTCCAGCCACTCCGGCATGGAGATCCCATCCCAATTTAACTGTTCTCCAGTGGCTGCGAGGAGCTCGCCGAAACTCTCCTCGAGAAAGACACGCTCCGCGATCAGCTCGCGGACCATCTCCAACTCATCGGTCACCAACGCGGAGGCCTCATGCAGTTCCGGGTACCGCCGGGAAACCGGCTTCCCGGGCAACAAGGAAGCCATCTGTGAAGAGTGCATGTGAGGCCTTATCGGACCAGTCTTTCCGGAAAATACACATGGCCCGGAGTGGACTCACACCCTCAAGGCCCGGTTGGTTTTAGATTCTAGGGAGGGTGAGAGACCTGTCAAGGATCTGTGGGGGAGTGGGAACATTCTTGTGGGGAAAAGAGTGGGGTATTTGATATGGATACAACAGTGGCATTTCTACACCACAATGTCAGCGTGAACTCGTAACTCCCGCCGAACTGGCATTCCAAGATGGTCAAGATAAATACGAACTCCTTCACGTCTTGCGAATTTAAAGGCAGGGACGAGATCGCTGTCACCTGTTACGACCACAATATCCGTGACAATTCCTCGTAATGATAGGAGTGCAATGTCTAAACCAATCCGAAGATCTACTCCTTTTTATTGGATATTGGGGACCAAGTCGCCAGCTTCGGGAGCACGTGGTGTTTTGAGCATCTGTTTAACAGCTGCCTCGCCAATTTTCCATCCATGTACCACTGTCTCTCCCCGCCGGACCGCATAATATGGTTGCGTCTCTAGATCCATCAGCAGCATTGCGTTTCTCCGGGCAACTGATGTTATGCCAAGGTCCAATTTGGTTCCGTCAACAGGGTTATACAGTACATCCGTAGCAGGAGGAGAGTCGTAATAATAAATGCGTAGAAAAGAGTGTCCTAAAAAAAAATCAAGAACTTGTATTCGTGCGGTCTCTTGTACAATCTCGGAAACAGACGGAAAGACCTTGTTTCGTATAGACAAAGTCTTGGTGATGAATCCTCCATCAACAAGAATAGCGTAGGTTGGAGTAGTCATCCTATGATAAAAACGCTCCAATCCGCTGGTGCCGCTTGCGCGAACTTGAATCAATTACCAGCGGAGGAGCATATTCAGATCACTAAGGTAACTTTATGGCGCACACACTCAAAGAGTCAAGAGAGATTTTGGACAAGTCTCTCTTGGCAAGGATGAATGTTGTCTTAACATGAAGAGTCCGGGGCGCGTCCTCCGTTTTCTGTTGTTAGCCGGAGACAAGGCCATCCTCATGAGAAAGGATTCCCAAAATGCCCAAACTCACCTTTTATGGCCACTCCTGTTTCCTTGTGGAAGCGGGATCGCACCGGGCTCTCTTTGATCCCTTCCTCTCGGGCAATCCCGCCGCGCGTCATACGATGGCTCAGATTCCCAAGGTGTCGGCCATTCTGGTTTCCCATGGACATGGCGACCACCTTGGTGATGCGGTGGAAATCGCCAAGCGGGATCATGCGCCGGTGGTGGCCATCTATGAGCTGGCTACTCTCTGTCATCTCCAGGGAACCGAGGCGGTGGCGATAAACCTGGGGGGACGATACAACCTGGGGTGGGGAACCGTGACACTGGTTCCAGCCTGGCACAGCAACTCGATCCAGACCAGCGAAGGCTTCCTGTATGCGGGAATGCCCACTGGTATCATCCTCTCCGTCGAGGGAAAGACCGTGTACCATGTGGGTGACACCTGTCTCTTCTCGGACCTTGAACTGATCTCGCGCCGTAATGGCCCCATTGATGTGGCCATGATTCCGATTGGCGGTCATTTCACCATGGGGATCGAGGATGCAGTGGAGGCTTGCCGTCTGATCCGGCCCGGCATCGCGGTACCGGTCCATTACAACACCTTCCCACCCATCCTTCAGGACCCGGCGTTATTCGCCAAGGGGGTCGTGGAACAGGGCGGACAGGCGGTGATTCTCAAGCCCGGCCAGGAGCTGGTGTTCTAAAGAAGTACGGAGCGGATTCATGCGGACAGGCTTTATCAGCCGGATTCTTGGCAAACAAGCCAAGTTGGATAAGGAGATACTACTCGATTGTCTCCTGGAGGTGGCCGAGGAACGTGATCTTCTGACTCTCATCTTCGATGGGATGACCGAGGGGGTGTTGGTCTTCGATGAGGCCGAGGTTCTCCGTTTCGCCAACCGCCGCGCCGGTGACCTCCTCACCTTCACTCCCGCCAGCTCGCTCCGTAAACCCATGGACAGTTTCCTCGGAGATCCCGAAATCACCGAACCCATCCGTGGCTGCTTGAGGAGTGGCGAACCGGTCCGCGGCGCGGAGGCGGTTCTCCTGGATAGTGATCCACGCGCACTCCGGATGGAAATCGTCCCGCTCTATGATGACCGTGGCCGCTTTGGGGGAGTCTTGGTCATGCTGCTGGAGGTAACTGAGCAAAAGAGGCGTGAGGCTGAGCTGCGCGAGACCAAACGGCTCGCGGGTCTGGCCGCGCTCTCCGCGAGCCTGGCCCATGAAATCCGCAATCCACTCAATTCGATGGGCATTCATGTACAGCTTTTGGAACGCCAACTCCGTAAACAGGGCTCCACAGACCTGCTCAAGACCACCGCCATCATCCGGGATGAGATCGGCAACCTCAACGAACGGCTTACCCGTTTCCTCGATGCCGCGCGTCCACGCCAACCACAATTTGAGACGGTGTCGGTGCATGACTTGTTAGAGGAAACCTTGAATCTACTCGCGCCCGAACTGGAATTGGCGGGGGTCACGACTGAGTACTTCCCTCCCCCCGTGCACATTACCCTCTTCGCCGACCGGGTCGACCTACGCCGGGCCTTCGTGAATATTATCAAGAACGCGATCGAAGCCATGCCGGAGGGGGGTCAGCTAACCATCCGGACCAAGACCGAAAACAACACCCTCATCGTGGAGTTCGAGGACACCGGTGAAGGCATCCCCGCCGAGTACCTCGACCGGGTTCTGGAAATCGGTTTCACCACCAAGAACACCGGCTCGGGTTTGGGGCTGGCTCAGGTTGATCGCTGTATCCGCGAGCATTCCGGGGAATTACGCATTTTGGCGCGCAAGGGGGGCGGAACCCGGATCCAGATCTACCTGCCGGTACTCACTCAAGGACGGCGTATGATCGCCATGGATACAATTCCACCCAAACAAGGAGGCCAGGAGTGATTGATTCAAGTCTGGAACGTCTTCATACCCAACTCCAGCCCGAAAAGGTGGCCGATCTCACACAGTTAGAGGATCTCCTGGCGAGGTTTACGGCCTTTGTGGTGAGTCAGTCCTGCATGGAACCGGTTTCATTACGCGCACAGGATTCCGCGGGTGTCCCCCAGATTGTGGGATGGGTTTGTTATCCCGCCCAGCTCTCCGCTCTGTTGACTCTCGCTGCAGCGGTCCCCCTGAAAGGGATTGAACTCGAGGTACATGTCCTGCCTGCCATGGAATTCCGTCCGCCGGAACCCCATTCCACCCTGGAACATCCCCCGTTGGAACATTCCCCGAAGATTGGCGATTTCCGCCTGAGTGGCCAGCCGGGGTTATTTAGCTCCTGCCGTAAAGCGGCTACGGGTCATGCCCAGGCGGATGAGAACAGTAAGGTTGTCCATGTCTGGAGTGTGTGGGAGGCTATCCGTCCCCTTTACCGTGACAATGGCTGGACCCTTTGCCAGACATCGAATGGGTATCTCGGTTGGGTGGATAACAAGGAGTTGTCTTTGGAAGAGAACGCTCCCGCTCCCCACTCCTTCATGCCCAGCCAAAGCCTGAAAATGTTGACGGAGACAGCGCTTGAGTACCTTGGAGAACCCTATCTGTGGGGCGGAACTGGCTCCGGTGGAATCGACTGTAGCGGGTTCACCGCCGCGGTACATGAACGGCGGGGGCTGGTGCTGCCACGGGATGCCCATGAGCAGATGCTGGGGGGCAGGATTGTGGCCACGCATGATGACCGTCTTCCACTCCGGACTGGTGACCTCCTGTTCTTTACACATGAGGATGGACGAATTGGGCATGTGGGACTCTCGCTGGGTGAGGGGAAAGTGATACATGCAGGACAACCCAGGGTGTCGATTATCTCCATGAATCCCGGCGACCCCGATTTCGATGCCTACCGTTCACGCCATTTTGTGCTGGCCAAACGGTATTTGCTTTAGGATCCGCAATCCTCGTGGCTGATACTGCTTCCCTTTCACTGCACCCACAAATTGTGATTACCGGCGGTCCCGGCAGCGGCAAGACCACCTTCCTTCGCTGGCTGCAAGAGTCATCTCCCTGCTGCCAGCGCTTGATACCGGTTCCGGAGGCGGCCACACGGCTAATTCAAGCAGGTATGCGTCCCGGTTCCTCCGTTTTTCAAGAAGAGATCATCGCCTTGCAGACAGCCACGGAGTGGGTTTGTCAAAGCGAGGCGGGTCCAGGGCAAGTGCTTGTGTGTGACCGGGGGACACTGGATGGATTGGCTTACTGGCAGCTGATGGGGTTATCAGCACCCGCTTTCTTCCAAATGAGCGGGATGCCCCGCGCGGAGCACTTGGCGCGCTACACGGGAGTGATTCACCTGCGGACCGCCGCGATGGGAGCGGCTGCCCATTATCAACGGTGTGGGATTGGACGTCCCGAACCGCCTGATGAAGCCCAACGCATCGATCAGACCTTGTATGAGGTCTGGTCCGGTCACCCCTGCTTCCACTTGATCGAAAATGGACCTGGTGGCTGGCCGGAGAAACTTGAGAATACCTGGCAATGTTTCTCCACCATCCTGGAAAAGTTCTGCTCCTGATAGTTCACTTCACCTTGACTCACTGCCTGTCCCGGTATTTCATGCCTCCAATCCACTCACTCAAGGGAGGCTTGAAATGAAGAAATCCATGGTTGTCTTATCCTCGATCGCATTGTTGGCTCTTGTGGCCTATGCCGCGCAAGTGACCTTCAGTTACAAGACCATCCATATCGGGATGATTGTCTCCGACCTGGAGAAATCGATGGCCTTTTACAAAGATGTGGTCGGCATGACACAGGCCGACAAAACCAATTTCGATGTGGATGGGGACTTCGGAAAGCGCTCGGGCCTGACCGATGGAACCGCATTCCATGTGGAGATTCTCAAGCTCGGCGCGGGCGAGGCTTCCACCATGCTGAAACTGATGACTTTCGGTGAGAAGGCCGCCAAATCGGAAAACGCCTTCATTCATAGCCACACTGGGGTTCAATACCTGACCATCATGGTGGATGACATCCAGGCGGCCATCGAGCGCATTAAAAAGAACAATGTGAAGTTCTGTGGCCAGACCCCCACCAAACTGGGTGAGGATCAAACTTTCGTGCTGATTCAAGATCCGGATGGTACCTTTGTGGAACTGATTGGCCCCTCCAAGGCCAAGTAAGAGGAATCCGTTCCAGATGCTTTCGAGACGATTAGCCACTACCGGTGTTTTCCTGCCCTTTCTGTTCATCGGCCTCCTGACCGATGTACCGGGACGCATCGTCATTGCCTTGGTGGTGGCGGGTTGCTCGGTGTGGGGCTTGAGGGAGTTCTTTACTCTAGCCGCGCGGGTGGGGGCATATCCCCCGCAGACGTGGATGCTCCTCTTCGCGGTGGTGTTGCCCTTGCTGGTGCTGGGGTGCGGACTCGCTGGAGTTCCTTACCGCTGGCTTCTCTTGTGGGGCACGGCCGGTGTGATGGGTACTTTGGGGTGTCTGGTGCGAGGCGCGCGGGTGGAGAAGGCCTGGGATGACATCATGGCCTCAATCGTGGCCTTGGCCTATATCCCTCTGCCCTTATGTTTTGGTCAAATGCTACTCCAGTCCGAGCAGGGTTCCTGGCTGCTGTGCTATGTGATCCTGGTCACCTGGTTGAATGACACCGGGGCGTACTTAACTGGAAAACTCATTGGAAAACACAAACTCTGCCCCGCCATCAGCCCCGGCAAGACCTGGGAGGGGCTGGTGGGGGGCATTGTGTTGGCGCTGATGGGGATTGTGGCCGTGGGTCTCGTACATGCTCAGGTGGCTGGCGAAAGCACGGATGGGGTGTCGTTTTTTTGGACCGCTGGAAGCCTCGCCGACCAAGCCCGTTTGCTTGTCCTGGGGGTGGTCCTCATCTGTGCTGGAACACTGGGAGACTTGGCCGAGTCGATGCTCAAGCGCAGTCTGGGGGTCAAAGATTCTGGCTCCAGCCTGACCGGGCATGGTGGTTTTCTCGATATCACCGACAGCCTGTTGGTGAACCTGCCACTGATGCTGGTGTATGTTGTGTTGTTCGAGAATCTGCGGGTGTGGGTGTAAGGGGGACCCTATAACCTCATCCCCCCGGCCCCCTTCTCCCACAAGGCGAAGGGGGAGCCACACATCCCCTCGCCCTGTGGGAGAGGGGATTTAGGGGTGAGGTTTCTGTTGCCACATCACCCCAACCAAGCACTAGAGGTAAGGTCACCGGTTCAACGGATCCCAGGCTTCCCGCAGTTTGTCCCCCACCTGGTTGAACAGGATCACGGTGAAGGCCAGCGCGGCTCCAGGAAAGAAGGAAAGCCAGGGGGCGCGCGCGAGTTCCTCCCAGCCCACCGCGACCAGCGCTCCCCAGGAGGGCATCGGAGGCTCCACACCTAATCCCAGGAAAGACAGCCCAGACTCAGCGAGAATCGCTCCCGCCATACCGGTCGTGGTCCATACCAAGACCGGTGTTAGGCAGTTGGGCATGATGTGGCAGAAGAAAATGCGCGTGGGACGGGCTCCGAGCACTCGAGCCGCTGTGGTATAGTCGGTCTCTTTCACCGCCAGCACCTGGGCACGCATCAGCCGGGCGATCTCCGCCCATCCGGCCAAACCAATCGCCACAAAGAGCGAGACTTGGCTGGGACCCCAGACCGCCACCAGGGCCACGGCCAGAAGGAGAGCCGGGAAGGCCAGCATGACATCGATGATCCGCATGACAATCAGATCCGCCCAGCCACCCCGCGCACCAGCCCAGCCGCCCAGCAACACCCCCAAAACCAACGCCACAATCCGCGAGAGCGCCGCAATCGACAGCGATACCCGTGCCCCCACCATAACCCGCGCGAAAAGATCCCGCCCCAAGGCATCCGTCCCTAAAGGATGCTCTAACGAGGGGGGCGCCAGGGAAGCCGGGTAATCCACTTCGGCATAGCCCTTGGACCAGATCATGGGGACAAACACAGCGGCGAGAATCCACCCGGCCAACAGTAGACAACCCCACCATGTCCGCTGATCGAGCGCCTTTGATCTCAGCGGTTGCCGGGCCGCGCGATGGAAATGGAACCCGGTCATTGGCTTGTCCGTATCCGTGGATCCAGAATCCCATAACACAGATCTACGGCCAGATTCACAAGGATAAACAGCCCCGCCATGAAGGCGGTGCAGGCATTGATCAGGGCAGTATCGCGGGCCAGGATGGCATCCACCAGAAGCCTCCCCAATCCCGGCCAGGAGAATACCTTCTCAGTGAGCACTGACCCAGAGAGATAACTCCCCAGGTCCAACCCGATCACGGTGATGATCGGCAACGAGGCATTCCGCAGGGCGTGTTTCCCATACACCACCCAGGGCGGCAATCCTTTCGCCCAAGCGGTGCGGAGGAACTGGGCGGAGCTGGTCTCAATCAACGCGGCCCGGCTGATGCGTGTGACCAGCGCCAGTGAACGCAACCCCAGGGTAAGCGCGGGCAGAACTAGAAAACGGATATCCCCCTGCTCATACCCCGAGGGAGGCAGCCATCCCAGCTGAAGCGACAACAACCAGACCAGAATCAAACCGATCCAGAAAACCGGTGCTGAGATGCCCGCGAGGCTCATGTAGGTGACCATCCGGTCGATCCAGGTGCCACGCTTGATACTCGCTAACAGACCCAGCAAAACCCCGGTCACCGAGGAGAGGATGATCGCGGTGACCGCCAACAGAGCAGTCTTGGGAAAGCGGTCGAGAATCAGGGTCCAGACCTGCTCGCCATAACGGCTGGAGATTCCCCAATCCCCCTCGAGGATGCTTTTCATGTACAGCAGGTAGCGTGTAAATGGATCTTTATCAACACCCAGCTTGGCGCGTATGACAGCGAGGCTTTCGGCATCTACCCGCTGCCCCACCATCGCCTCCGCAAGGTCACCGGGGGCCAGACAGGTCAGAGCATATGAGAGGGTGATAACTCCCCACAACACCAGAAGCGACAAACCCAGGCGCCGGATCACGAAGGCAGTCAATGGAAACCCCTATTTGAGATAGCCTTGTCCACGCAGTTCCTGAACACTCTCTGCATTGAGTTCGACCCCCTTGAGTGTCCCCTCATCCTTGCGCTGGTTACGCATCCAGGACATGGCTTTGTGAACATTCTCAATCTCGTGGGAGACTTGTTCAAGCGAACTGGGAGCCAGGTTGTTTTTTTCGCCTGGGTCGTTGGCCAGGTCATAAGCCTCACTTTGTGTAGTCACAGCTTCTCCCTGTTTGGGGACCACCCGCGTGGTAGCGATCACTTTCCGGTTACGGAGATACGATGCGGAGAACTCGAAGGGAGTCCGCGACAATTCCGTATAGACATGCTCGTTAATCCGTGAAGCGGATCCCTCGATCAGTGGTAGTAAGGATTGTCCCTGCCAAGTGTCCGGCGTCTCCCATCCCAGATACTCAAACAGGGTGGGAGCAAGATCCACCAGGCTGACCCGGTCTGGCCGGGACACTCCCGCATGTGCCTGGCCGGGGAAGTGGAACAAGACCGGAACATGCGCCAGCTCCTCATAGACATTCCAGGTGTGCCCCCAGGAACCATGCTCATAGAAGGACTCCCCATGGTCGGAGATGAGAATCACCAAGGGATCGCCAAGGAGGTTCTCCGAGGTGATCTGGTTCATCCACTCCTCGAGCTGCTGGTCCACATAACGGACTCCTCCGTCATACAAGGCGTGCCAATACGGAGCAAACCGTCCATCGAAAAGGGGCTTGCCCGCTTCGGCAGCCTGGTTGGCGGCGCGCAGTAGGGTGGGCTCGGGAATGATCATCTCCGCCGTCGCGGGGATGGGCATATCCGGGGTCACAAACATCCTGAGATAGGAGTCTGGCGCTTTATTATACGGGGCATGGATATCGAAGGTGTGCAGAAACAGGAACAACGGGAGTGAGCGGTCACGCGTTTCGAGCCATTCCGTACACCGTGGCAGGATCGCGGCCAAATGGCCGCCGGTTTGATTGTAGTACCCGAAACCCTGGTGGAAGCCATAGTTGCTTCCCATGAAGCCTCCATCCACAAAGGCCGAGGTCTCGTAACCCCGCTGTTCAAAGATCTCAGCCAGCATGGAGACTTCGTTTCCAATCTGGACATTGTCGGATCCAGCCCCATGCCGGGAAACATATTGTGAAAGGAACAGACTGACATGCGAGGGAAGGGTCCAAGTGGAGGGGGCTTGAGCGTTGGTGAAACGTGCCCCCTGTTCTCCAAAGTAGCGGTCCATCCAAGGGGTGGTCTTCCGGGTGCAGCCGAGACATGAGACGGAATCGGCTCGCAGGGTATCGATCGAAATGAGAATAATCGTCTTGGGGTGAGGTTCTATCCGTTTCTCCGCGGGAAGGAAACAAGGCTCTCCAACCAGAAGTGGCTGAGAGGGACTGGCCGGGGAGATATTCTCCGAGGAAAAGGTGACGCTGAGAGGGCCATGAATATCATCCGGCAGAGGCAACGTGACACCGTCCTCCCAATAGGAGACCGCGGCGGGTGAATCCGCCGATATAGTCTGTTCCCACTCCAGAGGTTTGGAACTTCGTTCCGCCGAGACACGAACCTTGAGCGTGGCCTGGCCAGGTCTGTGAGGGTCGAGGGGGTTCTGGACGGCGGGAAAGAATTTGAGCGCACAGCCTGAGGGGACCTCGGATTCAAAGGTGAGTGCTGAGGGCGAGGGCAGAAAGGCGCATGTCCTCACCGTGCCCTGAAGCTCCGCGCTCCGTACCCAGCGCTTGTCTTCATCATAAAGACTCCAGGGGGACCGGACTGGCGCAACCAGCTCCAATGGGCGGGTAGCGGAGAGGAGTACGCCGGTTGGATCGGCGGGGCTATACCGGACCACCGGTGGAGGCTGACTGGCTGGCGATCTGACCACCAGCTGTGCGGGGGTTAAGATTCGTAGGTTACGGATGAAGAAGGCCGGAACCGCCGCGCGGGTTCCATCCAAAGCGAGTACCCGTGTGCCCGGCTGGATACCCGCAGCCGCAAGGCAGTAGGTTTTCCATTCAGGTGTGGCGATCTCCAGCGAAGTTTTCCACTCCTCTCCCAGGAAAAGGTCCAACCTGGGAGTGGAAGTGGACTCGTTGCGCGACTGGAACACAATCAAAGGGGAGGCGGTTGGAATCGAGACTTCATAAGCCAAACGGTCCTCATGTAGAGATGGAAGAGAAATGTTGGTGGCATGGAAGGTTTCTTTCCCCATCGTGAAACGGTAGCCACTCCGGCAGTTGGTGGGAAAGGAATCCGTGGAGATGAGCGGAACACGCTCGGAACCTTGAGTAATCTCCAAGCCTGGAATCTCGGGATTGGCATCGAGGTACCCCTCCCACTGATACTCGGCCAGGCCGTCTGGTATCTCCCGCTGCCGCCAGTCGGTCTTCAGTTCCGTCTGGTAACCCCATAAAGGAGAACGCAGCTCGATCTGTTCTGGCGGAAGCAGCAACAGATGACGCATTTCCTGATTATCGGTAGGGGCAAAGATCTGACGGATTCGTCCTGTCTTATCGGCCCAGATAAGAAGCCCCAGAAAGGCCAGAATAAGAATCGCGCTGAAAGTCCACTTCATGGTAGAGCCTGTATTCCGCCGTGGATATGCACCGCCCGGAGATGCCCGATATTCGTGAACACCTCGTATGAGATCGTACCCGCCCAACGTGCCATCTCCTCGGCTGTGATTCTACCGCCGTGGTCCTCACCGAGTAGAGTCACTCGTTCCCCCATCCGTACTCCATCGATTCCAGATAGATCGATCGAGATCAAGTCCATCGAGATCCGTCCCAGGATCTTGCAACGCTGACCACGCACCAGCACATACCCCAAAGCCGCCATCTGCCGGAACAGACCATCCGCATAACCCACCGGGATCACACCCACCCGCATCGTGCAACCGGTACGGAAAGTCCGTCCGTAACCGATCGTCTTGCCCGGCGCGAAATCGCGGACCTGGACCAAGTGAGTACGGAAGCTCATGGCGGGCTGGAGCCCTAAGGCCAGGGGATCCTCTCCGCGTGGGTCGGAACCATACAGTGCCAGCCCAGCGCGAGTCATGTTGAAGCGCCCCTCCGGGTGAAAGAGAGCGCCGCCGCTATTGGCGATATGGCGTTTGAGATCACTCTTGAACATCTTTACCGCAGCTCCGGCGAGCTGGCTGAAAAGTCCAATCTCTTCCGAGGTGTGAGCTATGTCTTCAACACTGCCCTTCCTGACACTGGCAGGGTCTTCCTCGGAAGCGGGAAGGTGACACATGACGCCCACCACCTGAAAGCACTTGGACTCCGCTAGATGAACGGTCTCCTTCAGGAACTCCTCACGGGTGTATCCCAAACGCCCCATGCCACAGTCGGCCTTGAGATGTATCCGGAGGGTTTTGCCATCCTTATTGAGCCACTCCTCCCATCCCTGGCGGTCTTCCACCGAGGTAACGACCTGTTCAATTCCGAGCCGTTGGACTTCCTCGTATTCATGGGGTAGCGAGGGTGTGAGCTTAAGAATGTGATCCATCCCGCAGGAAGTCTGTTTCAAAGCAGCAGCCTCGGCGAGGGAGACCACACAATAGGTACGGCAACCAGCCCTCCAGAGGGCCTCCGCGACCGGTATCATTCCATGGCCATAGGCATCGGCCTTCACCACCGCAGCCACCTCGGTTTGCGGCCCAACCGTTTCGCATACAAGGTGGTAGTTGTTCACGATGGCCTGGAGGTCCACCGTAACAGCAGTTGTGTAGAGATCATCAAGTCCGGCAGTCATGTACGGTAATTCCTTCTGACATACTCAAGCGCGCCCTCGATAGTTTTTATATCCCCTTCGAGTTGCAGGTCTTCAACCTCATGGAGAATGTGTCCGTAGAGCGGACCGGGAGGCAACCCCATGGCAATTAAATCATGGCCGCTCAAGAGCGGTACCGGTTTCAACTCTTCCCCGGAAATCCGCTGCAGCTGTTCCTGGCAGTATTCATAAAGGTCACTTTCCTGGTGGGAGGCCAGGCAATCCAGGCGGTGGAGCTCGAGGAGTGCGCAAAACTCCTCACCACGTAACATGCGTTTAAGGGTTGAGGGCTTCATTTTCATCACCTGCCCGATCTGCATGTGGCGCGCTATCAGGAAATGCACCCGCTCCGATTGCCGGAGGGGAAGACGCAGCCGGGTGGCGATCCGGTCGAACATCTCCGCCCCAAGTTTATCATGTCCATTAAAGCGGATACGGTCCAAGCGTTCCAAGGTGTCCGGCTTGCCGATGTCATGAAACAAGGCCGCGAGAGCCAGTTCCTCCGAAGGGTTATCAAGGTTATCGAGCAACAACATCGTGTGCTCGAAGACATCCCCCTCGGGATGAAATTGCTCGGGCTGCTCCACTCCCTCGAGGCGGTCGACTTCCGGAAGGATCCTTTTCAAAAGGCCTGCGGCCTTGAGTTGACGGAAGGCATAGCCCGCGCGGGGCTGGATCAACATCCGGATAAGTTCATCGCGGATTCGTTCGGGGCTGATCTCCAGGATGCCGGGAGCCTCCTCCTGGATTGCCGCCCAGGTCTGTGGTTCGATCTCGAATCCGAGCGAGGCGGAAAAGCGTATCGCACGTAACAGGCGGAGACGATCCTCGCGGAAGCGTTGGCGTGGATCACCGACAGCACGGATCAACCCATTCTTGAGATCCCGTACCCCCTCCACAAAATCAAGAACCTCATCAGCGGTTGGATCGAAGAAGAGGGCATTAACCGTGAAATCGCGCCTTCGTGAGTCCACAGCTGGATCTTGGGTAAAGGAGACCGCCTCAGGACGGCGTCCATCGAGGTAGACCCCATCCGTGCGGAAAGTCGCTACTTCATAACAGGCCTCGGTCCGGGGGATACGTACTACGCCGAAGGACTGCCCGACCAGGACGGCTTGAGGGAATAAAGCCAGGACCTGCTCAGGAGTGGCGGAGGTGGCAATGTCGATATCCGCACAGGGGCGTCCCAGCAAACGGTCTCTGACCGCGCCTCCCGCCCACAGGGCGGTAAAGCCCGCCCTTCGCAAGTCCGTGATGAGTTCCAGCGCTCCCTGCTCGATGAGTTGGGTATGCGCCTGGATTGGCACTCCGGTTTTCTCTGACATCTCTATGAGCATTATGCGGGAGGATTCCCGGCGGTAAAACCGGGGACACGCTCAAGTCCAATCATTCATCTCACTGACCATCTACGGCGAGGGCTGTCGGGATGACGAGGAAGTAGCGGACGGATCATTTACCTTGGGTAAGTCCTTTGGGGGAGCCAAGTAACCAATCGCCTGAAGGCTCCGTATGGTGGCGGGATCAAGGTCCGCGTTTTCGGGTTTTCCTTCGGTATGGAGCATCTCATACATCCCGCGCAGTTCCCGTCCGGTTTGGTCTAGCACCTGGGTCGCCTGAGACAATGCGCTCGAGGCCAGATTGGCTGTTTCTCCTGGATCTTTCGCCAGATCATACGCCTCCACTTGGCGGGTCTGGACAGTCTTCCCCCCTTCGTTTTGGTCTTTAACAGTGTTGATAAACTTGTGGTTCCCTTGCATGAGGGCGAAGATTTTGCTGTCCTCCCGCGCTAGCTCAGAGTAGAGCCGCCGGGAAGGAAGCGGAAGGGTGGGATCAGCCATCTGTGGCAACAAAGAAATCCCCTGCCAGTCACCGGGGATCTCCCAACCCAGGATATCGAAAAGGGTGGGTGGCACATCAGTCAGACTGACACGCCCCTCCAACCGGTGCTTGGCAGACTGGGTGTCTGGAAACCGGAACATAACTGGCACCCACAACAACTCTTCGTAGAGATTACCTGCATGGAGAAAACTCTTATGTTCGTAAAAACCCTCGCCATGATCGGAAATCAGAACCACGATTGGATCATCGAGGAGCCCCTCTTCGCTAACCCGGTTGAAAAAGTCACGCAGCATATCATCCACATAGGCCACCTCCGCCAGATACAGCGAATGGACAAACTCGGCATCCTCAGCGGTGAGTTTACTTGGCCCTAGCGAGGCTCCCAACAACTCCTGGAACTGGAGCTCGGGCGTGTCCAGGGCCGGCGTGGAGGGTTTGAGTCCCTCTCTGACAAAACGTTTACGGTACTCCTCGGGAGGGGCGAAGGGTTCATGGGTATCGTAGGAGTGGAGGAAAAGAAAGAGGGGCACACTCCGGTCACGGTACCTAAGGTATTCAAGACAATGTGGAAGACTCGACCGGAAATGCCCGCCGGTCTGAGTGAACAAGGCAAACCCCTGCTGGAAGCCAAAACGGTAGTTGAGGAACTCGCGGTCCACAAAGGCGGCTGTTTCATATTGATGAAAGGCGAAATGTTCGGCGAGGGTGACCGCGCTGGATGGGATGCTGTCATAGGGCATGGCCACCCCATGCCGGGAGACATTCTGTGAGAGCATGAGGCTGGCATGGGAGGGAAGTGTCCAGCTGGAGGGGGCCTCAGTGTTGGTCCAGACCACCCCGCCTTCACCGAAGTACTGATCCATCCAGGGGGTAGTCTTTCCACCCCCAATACAGCCCACCGCATCGGCACGCAGGGTATCCACCGAAATAAGGACAACGCTTTTGGGATGATCCGGTTTGGGTTGGCTTGGCGGTCTGGCGGCGGGAATGAGGAGGGGTTCACCCAGTAGTAAAGGTTGTGACTTACCCTCCGATCCGGGATGTGAGCTTGACCGGAAAACAAGAGTGATCCTTTCCCCCGGTGAACACCCTAAAGCGGCACGGATGCCTTGCTTCCAGGAGGTATGACCTTCATCCAACTGTGGATTCACCTCTCCCTGCCATAGGGTTTTGCCGCCAGATCCGGATTCAAGCAGCACCTCTAGATCGGCAGTCCCCCATCCATTTGGGTTGGATGGATCACGGACTATGGGATAGAAGACCACATCGGAGAGTTGTTCCAGGGTATAGGAAACACGCCACTCCGAGGGAGTCGGTAGAAAGACGCCGGTCCGCACCACTCCATCGATCTCCATGGGCCGTACGAACAGGAGGGATTCATCATATTGACTCCAAGGAGAAGATTGGACTGGTTGCCCAGCAGGTTCTGGCTGAGAAAGGAGCATTTCCACGGGATCGAGAGGGCGGTAACGAATGACAGGAATAGGAGCCTCGCGCGGAAGCCGGATTGTAATACAGGCCTGAGCCTTCACTTTTACATTCCGCACAAAAAGCTGCTTCTGCTGAGACTTATCGAGCGTTTTAATGGTTCCAGTTCCTCTCAGATGAAGGGTTTGTGTCCCTTCCGTGACCCCGGAGGTAGGCAGGCTAGAAACGGCCCAATCATCACATGCAATCTCTGCAGTGGAAGACCACACTTCATTGAAGGTAAGGCACAAATGAAGGGGACTGGCATTGGGTGTGATCGCCAGCGACTCCCACTCCAGTATGGGATTGCTACAGTCCAGATGGGTCACAAGGGAATGGGTGTGGTCGTATGAGAAGAAGTAGTTCTTCAAGAGGAGTTGCTCGCGGCTGGGGAGGTACTCATATCCCACATCAGAGGATTGCTCCCACTCACCGGGGGTCAGGATGGGCAGTTCTTTCTCACCGGAAAAGACCTTCAAGCCGGGGACATTGGGATCAGCCTGGAGGGTGCCTGTCCAAGAATATTCACACACATCACCAGGTTTCCTGGTCAGGGTCCACACCGGTGAGTATAGGGTCCGGTAGTCCCACAATGGCGAACTCAGTTGGATGCCGGCGGGAGGAAGAGTCATGAGGCGGATGGCAGTCGAGGCGGGTTGCGATCCCAAGAAAAAAGACTCAAGCCAAGCGCCTGCTGGAAACACTAAAAGAGGGAAGAAAAGCAGAATGAGAGGCTTAGAGGGAATACGCATGATCGCAAAAGTATAGCCTCGGTTCACCGGCAATTGTTACGGCCTTTAGCGGGATGACACTGGGGGTGCTGCTGGCTTCTGTGGCTCCTTTTTGGGGGTGTTACTTTCGGGTTGAAGGTAACCAATCTTCTGGAGGCTGCGGATGGTATCCGGGTCAAGGTCGGACGCATGAATTTTTCCATCAACCTGAAGCAGTTCTTGCATCTGATCGAGTACCTTCTTGCTCTGGTTGAGTTCTTGCGTGGCTTGCGGTAGTTCGCTTGCGGCCAGATTCGTGATCTCGCCCGGGTCCTTCTTAAGGTCAAAGGCCTCCACCGTACGGGACCAGCCTAGCTTTTCCCCCACTCGTTCTTTCCGGATTGTGTTGATGAACTTATGGTTCCCTTGAGTAAGGGTAAAGAAGGTACGATCTCCATTGTATATGAGCTCGGAATAAAGCGGCCTGTTTGGCAATGGAAGGGTGGGATCGGCCATTGAGGATAAAACCGAAATACCTTGCCAATCATCAGGGGCTGTCCACCCCAGGATTTCAAAAAGTGTGGGGGGGACATCAAGCAAGCTGGTGTTTTCTTCCAGACGATGGCCGGCATACTGCTTCTCAGGAAGATGGAACAAGACAGGAACATGGATCACCTCCTCGTAGAGGTTGTTTCCATGTTGCCAGGACTTGTGTTCAAAAAAAGCTTCACCATGGTCAGATACGAGGATCACCAAGGGATCCTGGAGGAGCTGCTCAGAGTTGATTTGAGTGAAGAAGTTCCGGAGCATGTCATCCACATAGGCCGTTTCGGCCAGGTAGAGCGACCGCACATACTCAGGATCACCGGGCGAGAGAGTAATCTTACCGAGTGAGGATTTCATCAGTATGTCCCATTGCAGATCGGGGTTATCCAGGTTTGGGTTTGAGGGTTTGAGTCCCTCTCGTACGAAGCGCTGACGGTATTCCTGGGGAGGGATATAGGGATCATGGGTATCATAGGTATGAAGAAAGAGAAAGAGAGGCACATTCCGGTTACGGCTCCTCAGATACTCCAGGCAGCGTGGCAGGATGTACTTGAAGTTACCACCGATTTGTTCAAACAACCGGAATCCTTGATGAAATCCAAAGCGATAGTTGAGGTATTCACGATCCACGAATGCCACAGTCTCATATTGATGGGAAGCAAAATACTCGGCGAGAGTTACCGCATTGGGAGGAATGCTGTTGAAATGCATAACCACCCCATGACGGGAGATAAACTGGGAGAGCATGAGACTGGCATGAGAAGGGAGCGTCCAGCTGCAGGGAGCTTCGGCTCGAGACCAGACCACTCCCTCGGAGCCGAAGTACTGGTCCATCCAGGGGGTTGCTTTTCCACCCCCGATACATCCGGCCGCATCGGCCCGGAAGGTATCCACCGAGATGAGGATGACGCTCTTGGGATCATTCGGTGAAGGTGCGCGGGGCAACGTAGCGGAGGGAACCAGCAAGGGTTCACCCAAGAGCAAGGGTTGTGATTTTCCTCCCGCACCGGGCAGGTTTCTTGACCGGAAGATAAGGGTAATCCGTTCTCCAACCGGAGCGCCAAGAGTAGTATAGACTCCTCTTTTCCACGAAGAGAGATCCTCTTCCTTTAGCGGATTCACCTCTCCCCGCCAGAGGGTCTTGGTACCGGAGCCGGATTCGAGCATCACCTCCAAGTCCGCAGCTCCCCAGGCTTCATGGTTGGATGGATCACAGACCGTGGGATAGAAGACCAGATCGGAGAGTTGGTCCAAAGAGAGCGAGACACGCCACTCTGAGGGAGTGGGTAAAAAGACTCCGGTCCGTACGCAGTTATCGATTTCCATCGGACGCACGAACAGGGAGGATTCATCATATTGATTCCATGGCGATGACTGGAGAGGTTGCGGAGAGGATTCAGGTTGAGAGAGGAGAGTTTTCTCAGGATCCAGTGGACGGTAACGTATCACAGGAGCAGCGGCCTCAAGCGGAAGACGGACCCGGAGGGAGACCGGTTCTTTCACTTTGACATTCCGGACAAAGATCTGTTTCTGCTGAGACTTATCTTGTGTACTGAAGGTACCGGTGGACCTGATATAGAGGGTATGTGTTCCTTCCGGTACATTAACAGTGGAGAGATTCGAGGTAATCCAATCATCACAGGAGATCTCGGTGGTCGATGCCCATATCCCATCAAAGGCGAGACACATCGAGACCGGCTTGGCATCGGAGGAGATCATCAACGATCCCCACTCCAGGATGGGATTTGCCCATTTCAGATTCGTGACATAGAACTGTGTATGATCTGATGCGTAGAAGTAATCTTTTACAATGAGTTGTTCGCGGCCCGGAATGTAAAGGTATCCAGATTGGGAGGACTTCTCCCACTCATCGGGAGTAAGCGCGGGTAATACCTTCTCTCCAGAGAGGACCTGAAGACCAGGAACATCGGGATCGGTGGGAAGTAAACCTGACCAGGAGAACTCACGGAGGCCGCTGGGCTTCTCTGTAAGGGTCCATTCCACGCTGTGTGCGATCCGGTAATCCCATAACGGTGAACTCAGCTGGATGTCTGCTGGAGGGAGGGTCATCAAGCGGATAACTTTGGACATTGGTTGAGCTGTGATGAGTGCGGATTCAAGCCATACACCTGCACCCAACACAATGAGAGGGATCAAAAACACCAACAACAACTTAAGACGCATTTGCATATTCCGTTAAGTATATCCTCAGTTGGTTGGAAGATGGTAGAAAACAAGGTTAGGACCAGGCCGGGTCCATTTCCAGACATTGAATGTGGGAGCATAGATATCTTCAGGATGTAGAAATAAGCCGTCGGGTGTCGCGTGGATCTCCAGATCGGACCGGCCCACGGATTTGAGATCAGACAAGAAGGCTTGGTAGGTTTCCATCCCCCGGGGAGTATCCAATGGATTAGTACGAGAAACATTCTCCCAATAGAAGGAAGAGATAATCACGCCAGTCAGTCCTTCTTCCTCCATCTCCTGGAGCGATGCCAGTCTTGGCAAGGACACAACGGGGCTGGCGCTCTCGGGCGGATGGGCGATGAGCCGGTCTTCGACCCGTTTCTCGATGTGAGATGGCAAGGGGGGACAGAAAGGGGTAGTCATGATGACATCCTGGGGAGAGAGGAGCAGTGAGAGCTTCGTGCGTGCCTCAGCGCGCGTGTCACTTTGGCGAAGGAGATAAACAAGCCGTACCGCTGGCAACCCGCTTTCCATGGCAAGCAGCAAGATGATCCCCCACGTCACCGTACGGCGCATTCCATGACTGGCAACCTCCAGAAGCCAAGGATGCGTGGCATACACCGCGATGAAACGGACCGCCCACAGGATCTGGATGGGAACCAGCGGGAGGAAGAAATGCCCCTGTACCTGCCGTTGGAGAGAGATCAACAGGAGAAAGGGGATGGCAAAGCACAGAAGCACTTTGTCCTCGCCCTCATGACGCAAGACCGCCATCATCAGCCCAAGGAAAGAGAATAACGCCAATCCCATTCCACCCCCCCACATCCAGGGACCTTGAATATAGCCGAAGAGAAAAGGGGCCTTGCTTCCACGAAGGATTTCCAAGGGTGGAGAACTGAACCACCAGCGTCCCAGATCACTCCAGAACTGTCCGGTATCAATGAGCGCGTAGGGTGTGGTTATAAAGAATCCCACCATTACCGTGGCCAATAGGATCGCGGCGCTGCCTATCAGCCAGGAGAGCGAGATGGCTTCCTTGCCACGCATGGCATTGTCATAACCCACATACAGCAAAGGGATGACCAACACCGCCGCGCGGTAACCGATGCCGCAACAGACTCCTACCCCTAGCGCCACCAGCAATAAACGTATGATGTTCGTCGAGTCCCGGTGGAACTCCCTGAGCAGCAGCCACAGAGCTAAGGTGATGGCGGTGGTCAAGGGGATATCGATGGTGGCAAAGTGGCTATCACGCAGATGCAGAAAGTGGACCGCCAGAAGCCCAGCTGCGCCCCAGCCCAGGATCCTCGTATGAGCGCGCCCACGGTCCCATTCCCAACCCAACAGCCCTATCGCCAGAACTCCAAGCAATCCCAATACCGCTATTAACACACGGGTCCACAGGTGGTATTCGAAAGGTGTGGTCCGTAATCCCCGCCAGAAGTCGATGGGGGATTGCGCATCGCCACACAAGTAATGAAGCCACTGAGTCAGGAGAGTCAGATAAACCATACCACTAGGTTGCCCAAAATCACCCGGATTCCCCTGGTGAGAAACCGCCGCCAAGGTTTGATTGAGTAACCACCCTTCAGTGGGATGGATCACAAGCGGTTCCCCAAAACGAAGGCCCATAAAACGGTAGAGGGCGGCGATGAGGAAGATGGTGATGAGGAGCGAAAGTTTAAGTGACCGCATGAGACCTCCATCCTGCCAGTAACCGGGCCGTGAGTCGAGTTCAACCCCTCCTTCAAATAACTGCTACTCTTGCCCATGCCTTTGCATTATCTTGGTGGCATGAGCCACCTGGAACGTTATACGGTTACCATCCAATCCGAACTCCTCACCCGCTTTGATGATCTCATTCAAAAACGGGGCTACACCAATCGCTCCGAGGCCATCCGCGATCTGGTACGGGATGCCTTGGTCGAGGAGGAATGGGCCCGCGAGGGCGACAAAGTGGCCGCGATTGTCACCCTGGTATACGACCACCACATCCCTGACCTGGCCAACCGTCTGACCGATCTCCAACACCATCACCCGGGCCTGGTTGTGGCCGCGACTCACATCCACCTGGATAATGACAATTGTCTGGAGGTGGTGATTCTGCGTGGCGAAAGCGGTCAAGTGAAACACTTGGCCGAGAAGATGATCGCGCTACGAGGGGTCAAGCACGGCAAGGTGGTGCATACCACCGAGGGAAGCCACATCGAGTAAAAAAAACTCCCTCCTCTCCTGAGCACGGGTGTGTGCACTGGGGAGAGGAGGGAGCGAATCGTCCCCTTGCCTGCAGGAAAGGGGGAAGAACTTAGTCCGTGAACTCCAACACAGTTCCATCTGTCTTGGTGAGGCGGACATAAGCGTTCCAGCCACCACCACCTTGAGTCACCTCGATGAGGATCGTGTTCTCACCCGCCACCAGGTGGATGGGAGCCTGATCTTGATCGGGAAGAGCGCCACGGTTCACGTTGTTCTCATGGACCGCTTTCCCATTGACCCAAATCTTGATGCCATCATCCGAACCCGCTTTGACGATGGCATCCATCTCAGCCGGTACCGTAACCTTGGCCAGGCCATAAGCGGTGGAATTATCCGCCACGCCGAAGACCGCCCCCAGATCAATCAATCCGGTCGGACTCTGGGAGGTATAGGGTGTCCACGTAACCTCTTTATTCCCGGCCTGATACTTGGCGGAGGGATCCACATTAGGTTCGTTGATATTGGCTTTCTCGAAAGCTTTATCGGCGCTCCAGGAGAAAGGTCCCACCATCGACCACTTGCTGACAAAACCGAGGCGGTGTGCACACTCCGGGCCAGGCATGGCCGCGCCAAGAACCTCGGCCGCTGCTTGAATGGTCTCGGCAGTGGAGAGACGCGGAAGAATCACCGCCATGGCTTGGTCCCGTTCCGCCGTGCGCCCATTCTCATGCAGTGACCGGGCGATACCGAGAACCGCCCGCAGCTCAACTGGATCGGCCATATCGGAGGTCTTGATGGAATCGAGGAGTATATTCAACGAATCTCCCGTGGGGAAATTCTTGATACCCTCGAAGGCCTCCTTCTTGACCTCTTCCGAGTCAGCCTTCTGATACAGAGCCAGATAAGCCGCACCCGCCAGAGGTGAGTCTTTTTTCGCTTGGAATTTCATTGCGAACTGACGCAAGGTATCCAGATCCATGTGGAGATCATCGCCAGAACGCTTGCCAGCGTCAGCAATGACAAGGTTAAGCGCCTCAGCGGATTCCATCGCAACCAAACCCTTAAGGGCCATCTTGTGAGTCGCGGAATCGCTCGAATCCAGGTTCGTACTCAGAACCGGGAGCACGGAAGGATCCTGTCTCTTCCCCAAGGTCACGAGTAGACAGAGTTGCATGTCCTTCGACAGACTGGGGAGAGCCTCGATCAGGGTCTTGGTGGTATCCGTGCCACTCAGAACATTGAAAGCGGCCAATGCGGCGCCCTCCAGATCTCTGCCATTGGCGCCTTTGAGTGCCTCCAGGATGGTGGGGATTCCACTAGCATTTCCATACCGGCCCAGTCCAGCGATTGCGCCCATCTGAATAGTAATGTCCTTGGTCTGCTTGAGCACCAGCGTGTAGAGCTCCATGGCGGCCTGCTGGTCTTTCCCGCGCGTAGCGATGCCATCCGCCAGGCGGAGAACCGCATCAAAGGTATCCCACTGCGAGGCTTCATCGGCCTTCGCGATTACTTTATCGGCCAGCTTGACATGAGACACATCTCCCGCCCAGGCCAAAGCACGGATTGCGGCGGCGCGGACCTTGGGATTCTTGTGATCGGCCATCCTCATGACGGGAGGAAGGTGTTTGGGATCACGGATCGCGGCCAGACCATCGAGCAACGCCACCGCGAATTCATCATCGGCGTTGTAAAGCTCGTCACTGAGCATCGCGGCCGCCCCGGAGGTTCCGATCTCCACCAGGCAGACGCGCGCCTTCTCACGCACCTCAGGATCTCTCAAGAGCGCCTTGAAGGGACGCAGATCGTAGTCATTGGGCACACAGGAAGGGAGCAGGCGCAGACCACGCTCCTTGAGGGTGAAGGGCTGAGAGGGTTCGATCAGCGTCATCAGCTGTTTCGTCACCTCCGCCCGGTCCTTCTCCTTCCCCGCCACGGAGACACCATTGGCGATGTCCCTGATTACAAAAAAGGCAGTGCGCCAAACCTCTTGTCTCTCATTGCTGAGCAAAGGCAGGAGCTGAGGGATCGCGGCAGCTCCCGCACGGGGCAACATCTGGCGCGCATCCGCGCGCGCCAATTCGTCATTCCCCGCCAACATCTGGACATATTGATCGATGTTTCCCGCCGTGGCGGAATGGAGCCATCCCGCCGCTAGAAACACCGTGATAAGAACTCGGCTGATTTGTTTCATACTGGAGAGCCTCCTAAACCTTTTACAGATGCCAGGGCGCCCGGAAGGCGCGCGACAAGTAGCGGTTGGCTTGTTCGTCATCGATGAACCGTTCGGCGTCCGCATCCCAGTTCAGCTTACGTTTTTCCTTGAGCGCAATCCCCGCGATCAAGGCAGGAATCGTGGAGTGATGCCCTTGCTCGATTTCGGCGACTGGCCTTTCACGTGTACGGACACTATTGAAGAAGTTGTTGTGATGCGGAGGATTAGCCCAGCTTTTTTCTGGTTCGCCGATATACTCAGGGATCCCCAGCGAGTTGGGTTTGACCACATAGGTGCCACGATCCACGAACAGCTGGCCCTCGGTACCCTGGAACTTGATTCCCAAGCCCTTATTGGCATGGGCATTCCAGTGACGTTGTTCCCAGGTGACCGTGCAGCCTTCATATTCGAAGAGCACATCGACATTCTCATAGTTATCCGCGCTAGCGCCCGTGCGGTAACT
>CAYRBI010000015.1:36911-61955 GCA_964422415.1 uncultured bacterium
GTCGCGGTGGTGATTTTTCCGATCTTGCCACTGTGGAGGACTTTCATGGCCTCTTGGAAGACTGGCATGGAACGCTGTTGAGTTCCGAGCTGGACAATCCGCCCATAACGCCGTGCCGCCTCCACCATGGCACGTCCCTCCACCACTGTGGGAGAAGCGGGCTTCTCCACATACACATCTTTCCCCGCTTCGCATCCGAAGATCGTCAGCAGAGGATGCCAGTTATCGGGAGTAACCACGAAGACCGCATCGATATCCGCCCGGTCCAAAACCTGCCGGAAGTACTGGTATCCATCGACCTTCTTGCCACTGATCTCCTCGATCTTCTTCTGGGCGTTCTGGTAACGAGGGGTGAAGACATCGCAGACCGCGGCGATGCTGCACTGGTCATTAATCGCCAGGGCCTCGACGTGCCGGGTTCCCATACCACCCGTTCCGATGATAGCGATGCGCACCTTGTCATTGATGCTGACACGCGCGGCGGAGGCTTGCGGAATCCGGAGGAAACCGCCCCCCGCTATGCTCCCCAGTGAGATCAGGGTGGATCGCTGAAGAAAACCGCGCCGGTTCATCTTACTTCCATATGCCATGTGATTCTCCTTCATGACGTGTGCCCTTGGGAGACTCCCTACCCGCCTTCGCGGGGGAAGCTCCAGGCAACACTTTTTTATCACCCCAGTTTACATTTCGTAAATGGCTTGAATTGCGTTTTCTTGTCCGGGATTGCTGCTTACCGGTTTCCTCCGTGACACTCAGTCAGGGAGCTATCCGTTCATCCTTGTCACGTACAATGAGTTCCCGCCGCATTTCAGTAGGGGAGGTGTTGAAGTGTTTGCGGAAGAGATGGGAGAGCTGATATTCATCCGCAAAGCCTACCATCGGGGCGATTAATCGTAACGGCATCCGGGTGGTAATCAACATGCTGCGGGCGGATTCGAGACGAATGCGGCGGAGGTCTTGCATCGGTGTGGTTCCGGTCAGCTCCTTGTACCGGCGCAGGAAGTAATACTTCCCCAGCCCGGCATGGTTAGCAAGGTCTTGCAATTGGATGGGGAAGGCGATTTTTTCACGCATAAAGGCCCGGATCTTGGTGACGAGATGGAACTGACGGGGCGCGGTTAAGCGTAGGAATTCAGCCAATATCACCTGTGCGATGCCTCCCGGAGTGATGCGTGCATAACAGAAATCCGAGTCCTGGTCATGCAGGATCCAGGCACACATGGCCCTGACCCTTCCATTCTCATCACGGAAGAGTGTGGGAAGTTCGGTCGCTCCCATCTCCCACTCCAGCGCGAAGAAAATGCTTTTCACTGGCTCTTGTGAATCGCACCACTCCTCGTGTCCCACTCCCGCCGGGTAGAACAAGATGTCACCGGGTTGAGCATGGAAGGTCTTGTTTTGCAGGCGCGCGAATTGGGCTCCCTCGATCACCACAATGACCTCATGGTGAGGATGGCTGTGCATGGGGATATGCCAATAAGGGCCCGGGACATGGTATGTCATCCCCTCTAACCGGGGGCCCTGATCAGCATGAGTTTCGAAAATGTTTCGTGTTCTCATCGCACCCTCTTAAGGGTTTGCCCTTCGGCGTACGGCTGTATCTCACGCTTTACACATGAATAGAAGCAACTTTCGACAAGGAAAGTCAATAGCAATCATTCATGGAGGCTGGGAGATCAACTATTGTGCCCTCCTGATTTCTTGGTCATTTTCTTCAAGATCCAGGAAATTTTACTCTAGTTTCGTATTGTGGGAAAGGAGATGGATATGCTTGTGAAAACGGTAATTCTCAGCTTGTTTTGTATCGCATTGTTGGCAGTCTTAACACCAGTCACAGCGCAACCAGCTAACGGCAATTTTGAAACAGGTGACTATACTGGGTGGACTGTAGTGGATGGTGGTGCTTGGGGAACTGGCCCCTCAAATGGAGCTCGAACCAACAAAGAGGGAACCTATTCCGCGGATTCCCATATGGCGGGTGACGAGACCCTGGTAGGAACTCTGCGCTCCTCCACGTTTGCCCTCCCAACAAGTGGGATGATCTCTTTCTTGATCGCCGGGCATAATTATTATCCCGGTCAGAATACCTCCCCCACATGGGACTATGTGGCCATGAAGAAGGCTTCCGATGGCACTGAGATCGACCGTGTTTGGGCGCCCGGCAGCGATAACTTCAGCTTGGCCATTCTGGATGGTTCGGCCTACGCCGGTCAGAATGTGTTTATCGATGTGGTGGATGATGGGACCGCAACGGGATTTGCTTGGCTTGCGGTGGATAACTTCACGGTTTTCACTCCCAATGCGGGTGCTGGTATTAATGGCAATGGGAACTTCGAACTCGGTAATTATACCGGTTGGACTGTGGTCGAGGGTGATGCTTGGGGAACTGGCCCCGTGATGGGTGGAATTCACGCTGCCGCGACCGGGTATGAAGGCTTCTATCTGGCTGACAGCTTCCTGGGAGCCACCGGTGAGGCCTCAACTGGTATCCTTCGCTCCAGCAACTTCACTCTGAACGACACTGGGTTGCTCAGCTTCTTGATCGCGGGCTGCGCCTACTACCCTGGTGTCAATGACGATCCCGCCTCCTGGTGGAATTATGTCCAACTCAAGCGGGCCTCCGATGACTTTGTGATCGGAAAGGTCTTCGCTCCGCAATCCAACGCGTTTGTGAAAAAGACCATTGATGCATCCGCCTACAAAGGTGTCCCACTGTATTTTGAGGTGGTGGATGATGGATACATGTCCGGGTATGCCTGGATCGCGGTTGATTCTGTCGAGGAGTCCGAACCCATTGTGCCCACTTGCTGGCCCATCACCGCATTCAACACCAGCGCGGCGCCGGTCATTGATGGAGTTGTCAATGTAGGGACGGAATATGCCAATGCCGGGGTGGTCGACCTTCGGTTAAGTACACTCGCCATTGTCGATCCAAATGATCCGAGCTGCCTGCATGGTGGCACCTTCCTGAATGCAGGTGGTACGGTTGACAACGATGCCGACAACTCCGCTCTCATGTATTTCTTGTGGGATAGCTCCGCTTTGTATGTGGCGGTTGTAGCCCAAGATGAACAACTCAATCCCTCGCAGAACAACTGTGGCGAGTACGCCTGCAGCACCGGGGCGGTAAATGGCGGGGATGCCTTCCAGCTGTGCCTGGATTATGACCAAGATGGAGCGACTAATGCTTCCATCACCGGTGCCAAAGTTTACATCCCCTCCTGGGCAGTGACCGATAACTCGGACAATGTGTTGTGGTTTGAACAGTTCTGGCCAGTAGAGAGTCCCAATCCCTTCACTGGGATGACCTACACCATGAAGACCAATGCGACTGGGTATGTGCTTGAAACACGCATTCCATGGACGGCTTTCACAGCCGGAGGTGATACCTATACCAAACCATTCCCGCCCGTTGATGGACAGACCTGCGGCATCCTGCCCATGCTGGAGGATTTTGACAACTCTGTGCCTTCGTTCCTCTACACCGCTGGATCTGGCACGAATATCATTGGTGATGCCTCGCAATATAGTACCTTGACATTCAGTGTCTCCGCCTCGGCAGTTGACCATTGGACACAGTACGAAAACTGATAATCTTCAAGAGACTGGCCCCTTCCCCGGAGGGGGCCAGTCATTTGCCACAAAAAAGCAACTTTTAGCAAGTAAGGGCAATGCGAACCATTCCCGGAACATTCAGTTTAGAGAAAGCTTGTATTCTACGTTTACCGGTTACCCTCCCGTAATACGGGAGGAATATTGATCTCGGTGGAATTGAAAGGAGTTCGATATGCGGGTGAAGGTGTATTCTGTGGGTCTATTTTGCTTGGCATTTCTCTGGTGTGTGAGTGCGGTGAATCCGGTTTTGGCACAACCGGCCAATCCAAATTTCGAAACCGGTGACTATACCGGGTGGACAGTGGTGGATGGCGATGCTTGGGGAACTGGCCCCTCAAGTGGAGCTCGAACCAACAAAGAGGGAACCTATTCCGCGGATTCCCATATGGCGGGCGACGAAACTCTGGTAGGAACTCTGCGCTCCTCCACGTTTGCTCTCCCGGCTAGTGGAATGATCTCCTTCCTGATCGCTGGTCACAATTACTATCCGGGCGTGAATGAATCCCCCACTTGGGACTATGTGGTCATGAAGAAGGCCTCTGACAGCACTGAAATCGACCGTGTTTGGGCGCCCGGCAGCGATAACTTCAGCTTGGCCATTCTTGATGGTTCGGCCTATGCCGGTCAGGATGTGTTTATTGATGTGGTGGATGATGGGAACTCGACCGGATATTCATGGCTTGCGGTGGATAACTTCACGGTCTTCACTCCCAATGCGGGTGCTGGCATTAATGGCAATGGGAACTTCGAACTCGGTAATTATACCGGTTGGACTGTGGTCGAGGGTGATGCTTGGGGAACTGGCCCCGTCATGGGTGGAATTCACGCAGGCGCGACCGGGTATGAAGGCTTTTATCTGGCTGACAGCTTCCTGGGAGCCACCGGCGAGGCCTCAACCGGTATCCTTCGCTCCAGCAACTTTACCCTGACCAACACTGGGTTGCTCAGCTTCTTGATCGCGGGCTGCGCCTACTACCCGGGTGTCAATGATGATCCCGCCTCCTGGTGGAATTATGTCCAACTCAAGCGGGCCTCCGATGACTTCGTGATCGCAAAGGTCTTCGCCCCACAAGCCAACGAGTTCCAGAAAAAGACTATCGATGCCTCCGCATATAAAGGTGTCCCGCTGTATCTTGAGGTAGTGGATGATGGATACATGTCCGGGTATGCCTGGATCGCGGTGGATAATGTGCGGGAATACGAAGTAACCACCTATCCTGCCGAGGGCATCAATGGCAACGGCAACTTCGAACTCGGCAATTACACCGGTTGGACTGTGGTCGAAGGCGATGCATGGGGAACAAAACCCGTGTATACCGGAGATCACTCGGTGGCGACTGGATATGAGGGCTCTTACTGCGCAGACAGCTATCTGGCGGCGGGGGGCGAGGCTGCTACCGGTATCCTCCGTTCCAACAACTTCACCCTCACCAGTTCTGGGATCCTCAGTTTCTTGATCGCGGGCTGCGCCTACTACCCGGGTGTCAATGATGACCCAGCTTCCTGGTGGAACTATGTCCAACTCAAGCGGGCCTCGGATAACTTTGTGATTGAGAAGATTTTCGCTCCGCAAGCCAATGAATTCTCCAAGAGAACGATCGACGCCAAAGCCTATCTGAATGTCCCCCTCTATCTGGAGGTGGTGGATGATGGGTATATGTCCGGTTATGCCTGGATCGCGATCGACAATGTCAGAGAAGCCGATATTCCGACCTATCCCGCCGAGGGCATCAATGGCAATGGCAACTTCGAACTCGGCAACTTCAACACCTGGAACGTGATCGATGGCACTGCCTGGGGGACGAAACCAGTGGTTACCGGCTCCCATGCCACGGTAACCAACCCACAGGGCAGCTACTACGCCGACACCTTCGTACAGGGCGAGTCGATGATCGGCACACTCCGCTCCAACACCTTCACCCTTGCTAAGGAAGCCATCTCCCTGATGATCGCGGGATTCAATCATTACCCGGACCGCGACCCCGTCAACACCTGGAATTATGTGGCTCTGAAGAAAGCTGATGGAACCGAGATTGGCCGCGCCTGGGCGCCAGGGGCTAACACCTTCGGGACCTTCACCATCCTTGCCAAGGGTATGGTCGGTCAATCCGTCTATGTCGAGGCAGTCGATGATGCCGCCGACACCGGCTATGCCTGGATGGCGATTGACGATGTCAAAGAGGTGGATCCTCCTGATGAGCCAACCTTTATCTTTGATGACTTCGAGACTGGCACAATCGATCCGGCCAAATGGACCGTCAGCAATGATAGCTGGAAGGCCCTGGCTTCGGGGCAGGGGTATGGATCTGAACCTTATCAGGGCTCCTATCGCGGAGCTTCCTCCTATGATGGGTCCGCAAGTAGCGACTCTCTGGTGGGTACCATAACCTCCACCCTGATCACAGTCGGCGAAACCGATGGATGGATTGCCTGGTACATGCAGGGCTGGGACAGCCAAACTGGTGGCGCTGGCCAGAATTATGTGGATATCGTTCTGGAGGATGGCACCTTGATCGAGCGGGTCACACCACCTCTGCAAGACAGTTGGAAACTGGATTGCCAAGTCCAGGTGAATGCCTACCGTGGTCAAAAGATCCGGATGATCTGTGTAGATGGCCGTTCGGATGGTTTCGGCTGGATCGGCGTGGATTACATCCGCATGATGCCCGGCAATCCAACTTCGGTGATTGACTGGGTTCAATACTAAACCGGCATAGTAGAGAGTAGACATAAGGGTCCGCCCCCTCGTTCTCCGGGGCGGACCCAAGGACCTCTAGGTGTTTTTTCGTCAGGTTATAGCAAGCTTCCCCCCCACCCCCACCCTCCCCCGCCAGGGGGGAGGGAGAGATTAACCCTCCTCCCCGAATATGGGGAGAAGATGTCCCCTCCCCCCTGGCGGGGGAGGGTTGGGGTGGGGGGGAAGGAAGTTGAGGAACGAAATGAGATTCTCGTTCCAGCAAATAAGGAGACTGCCATGAAGGCATTCATCAATCTAAAAAGAAGATCCCGCCGGGGCTTCACTTTGATCGAGTTGCTGATTGTGATCGCGATCATCCTGATCCTGATCGCGATCGCGCTTCCCAATTTCCTGGAGGCCAGGACACGCGCCTTGGTGACCAAGATTAAGGCCGAACAGAAGAGCCTCTATACCGCGCTGGAATCTTACTGGCAAATTTTTAAAAAATACCCGCCGACATATCACCAGCGCTGTGATCCCGCAGGCATCTATAAAGAGACCGCAAATATAGTCAACATCACCGTACGCTGGGGATTACGTCCTTTAACTACCCCTGTCGCGTTTCTTAAGCCCCTCCCCTATGCTTCCTTTACTACCAAAGGCTCCCGTGGCGGCGGCGACTACATCGCCAAACCCGATGCAGGTGGTTGCTACGAGGCGGCTTGGTTCCCGAACCGTAGGGATCTCGGCTGGGCCCCTTCCCGCGCCTGGAATCTACGCGACTCTGGTCCCGACCAGTGGTTTGACAATGATTACCCCAGACTCTACAGCCCCACTAACGGAACCCTCTCGTATGGAGATATCATTATTTACGGACCCTGAACTTGGCATTCAGCGCGAGCGTCCGCGGTCTTCCGCAGCCCACGACACGATATGATAGGAGGTTGATTCAATCATTATGTTAAAAGGTAAACGAGTTCAGACCTGGAAAGGTTTCACCCTGATCGAGCTGCTCATCGTCATTGCGATCATTCTCATCTTAATCTCGATCGCGCTCCCCAATTTCCTCGAGGCCCAGGTCCGCGCCAAGGTAACCAAGGCCACTGGAGAGACGAAGACTCTGGTGATCGCGACAGAAATGTACAAGGCGGATTGGAAAGGACATGAACCAATCGCCGCTTCAGCCGATGGGTCAAGCTGGCTACCCAAGAATGACCCACAAAACTGGAGATGGTGGGGTTTCACCGCTCCTGGTTTGACAACACCAACCAAGTACATCAAGACCTGGCCAACCGATCCCTTTGGCGATGGCGCGGAAATCACTGCCTGGTGGAAGGGAGCAAAAATTGTTGACCCTCCCTATACTGTCATCCGTATTACACGGAGCTATGCGAACCTTAAAGTCGGCCAGGTGATCGTTCCATCTAATGCAGCTGTCAAAACTGCCGCTGGTGGGAACATCTCCCTCGCTGAGAACTTTGTTCAAAACTCCCGGCACTGTGGCTATATTTATTACAGCTCTGGTCCGGATGCCTGTGATGCCACAGCTTGGGGATGTCCCCAGCCCTATTCACCGACTAATGGAACCAATTCCTTTGGTGACATCTATGCTTTCGGACCAGGAAGTCCGCTTGAAGACGACAACGCACACCTGATCACAAACTAACACTCACCATCTCTAGGGGCGAGGAACACCTCGCCCCCGGAGATGAGTTCGTGCGAATCTTCCATCTCTTTCGTTCCCGTTCTGAGTTCACACTTCAGTGTGTAACGGCCAACCTAAAGGTTGAACAACATACCTGTATGTTGTTCACGCTTTAGCGTGTGGGGCAACCTCAAGGTTGAACTCCAAGCCTATTTGCCCCTTCAGGTCTTGCGAAACCAGCCCGATTCCCGGACAGTCTTTGGGAGTAGAAGATCTCATTGTCTATACATATCCCGGAGGTTGCCCGTATGTGTTACGAATTGCCCGCTCGCCTTTCTCAGGAGTTTCCCAGGGGATTTGTTCCCGCTCAGGCCGATCTGGGTGATTGGAATGAGATTAAGCCGCTCCTGGTGGCTCTCGATGAGAGAGACCTTTCTACAGTGGCAGACCTGGAGGCCTGGTTGCTGGATTTCTCGGAGGTCCAAGCCTGCCTTTATGAGGAAGGCTCCCGGCGCGAGATCGCCATGACCCGTCAGACCGACGACGCGGAGATCGAGAGAGCCCACTTGGTTTTCATTGAGGAGATTAAGCCCAAGCTCAAACCTTACTGGGACCGTCTGAATCGTAAGTTCCTGGATACTCCCGCACGCAAGGAACTCGACCCCCACCGGTATGCTGTGTTTGCCCGGGCTCTGGAAAACGAGGTCCGTCTCTTCCGCGAGGAGAATGTCCCCCTGGAGACCGAGGATGACCGCCTGCGTCAGAAGTATGAGAAGACGTGTGGCGGGATGACCGTGATCTTTCAAGGGGAGGAGAAAACCCTGCCCCAGATGCGGAAATACCTGGAGGAGACCGATCGAGCGTTGCGCCAATCCGCCTGGGAAACCGTGGCCGGACGTTATCTGCAAGACCGCGAGGCCCTCGACACCTTGTATGACCAGATGATCGAGGTCCGCCACCAGATCGCGCGTAATGCCGGGTTTGAGAACTTCCGTGATTACCAGCACCAAGCCCTAGGGCGTTTTGATTACACCCCCGGCCACTGCCTCCAGTTTCATGAAGCTGTGGAGAAAGAGATTGTCCCTCTGACCCATCGGATCGTTCAACAGCGGCGGCGGGATCTTGGTTTGGAGACCCTGCGGCCATGGGATCTGCAGGTCGATCCCAAAGGCCGTCCCCCTTTGCGTCCCTTTGAAGAGGGTACGCGGCTCTCACAAGGGTGCCGGAGAATCTTTTACCAGGTTGATCCAGAGTTAGGCTCGCAGTTCGAGAGCATGGAGTCTCAGGGTCTACTCGACCTGCTCAGCCGTAAAGGCAAGGCTCCCGGCGGTTACCAGGCCAACCTGGATGAGATCCGCTTGCCCTTTATCTTCATGAACGCCGCCGGGACCGATAGCGACCTCTTCACACTCCTCCATGAGGGGGGCCATGCCTTTCATACCTTCGCCTCACGGCTGGATCCGTTGGTGTTCTACCGTTCGGCTCCGATCGAGTTCTGCGAGGTGGCCTCGATGGGGATGGAACTTCTCAGCCTACCGCACATCGGGGAGTTCTATACTCCAGAGGAGGTTTCACGCTCACGCGAGAGTCATCTCCAGGACATCCTTCAAACACTGGCCTGGATCGCCACCATCGATGCCTTCCAGCACTGGGTCTATCTGCATCCTGGACACCGGCATGAGGAACGGCGCGCAAAGTGGCTGGAGATCCGGAAACGTTTCGGCCCACCGGTCGATTGGACCGGATATGAGGAGGCCCATCAGCACCTCTGGCACCGTCAACTTCATCTCTTCACACACCCCTTCTACTACATCGAGTATGGCATCGCGCAGCTGGGAGCATTACAGCTGTGGTTGCGTGCCCGGCAAGAAAAAGCAGTGGCGGTCCGGGACTACCGGCAAGCATTAGCTTTGGGAGGGAGTCAACCGCTTCCATATCTGTTCTCCACCGCCGGTTTGAGATTCGCGCTCGATCGTGAGACCGTAGCGCCTCTGGCGGGTAATGTGGCGGAGGAACTGGGCTTGGTGGGGTAGAAAATTTGGCGGCTGGTATCACTGGAATAGCGATTTCAATCACGTGGGAACCCATTGGGAATGAAATCACTCATCCATGAAAAAGAATGGCCCAGGAGTTGAACTCCTGGGCCATTCTTGTGCAAGTAAGATTTTTTCGAGGACTACTGATTCTTAGAACTTCACCATCATCTCGGTACGGAAGAAGCTGTAGTCTCCCTCGTCAGCCGGGTAGTCCATGTAATTTCCTGAGATCCACCATTCATAAAGGACATGGAAGCTCAGATATTTGGTGGGATTCCAAGCCAGTTTGGCTTGCGGATTCAATCCACGGTAAAGGCCGGTGTCGCTGAAACCTTGTTTCCCGGCGTAAGTGTTCTCATCGGCAAAGATCCCCTGCATGACACCCGTGAGAACCCAATTCTCTCTTGGTACCATATCCAACTGGCACCCCACGATGTGCATGTTGGTGAAGTAGTAGACTCCATCCTCGGGTCCACCCATGTAACCGATGGTCTCACCCCAGCTGGGCCAACGTCCGTAAAACTGCTCCCATGACTCCACGGTATCGGTGTCGGGATCATCACCCGAAAGCATGATGTGGAACAGCCTGGCCTTGGGCTTGTACAGACAGTCCGCGTAGGATTGTTCGATGGCTTCCTGGCAGGCAAAGGCGCGTAACTCATGGCCCTCTTTATTACCCCACTGCATGGCCCCTTCCAGTTCGTATTTGGCCCCTTCCCAAAGCTTCCCGGTATACCGCAAGCCTAAGATATTCTCATTGCTTCCCCCGCGCGTCGACTTCTCCCAGTCTTCCCGCAGGACCTGATCCTCGCTCTTGTAGAAGTAATAGGCATCGATCTGGTTGCCAGGAACCCAGGAAGCATTCTTGAAGTAAGCGATGAATGCCTCACTATCCCAGTAGTCGATGCGTACATTGTTATTGCGGGCGATGTCGGGGAAGTGGTCATGGGCATAGGACTGATTGTTCACATAAACGAGGTCTAAGCTCGAATCCGGTATCCATTGCTCCAGATCAATCGTGGCTCGTGCCGCATCAAAGAAGAAACTCCGCGACCCATCATTAGGAGTGCCATCCATGATCATGAGACCATTGCCAAAACCTGTCCCATTGGGGCCGGAGGTACCTGGCAAGGCCGCCATATCCTGGCGTCCAATTCTCCATATGATGGGTACTGAACAATCCGATTTGTACTCCAGGTAAAAGTTGTCAAAGAGGAACTCATCGGTGTGGTCATATTCATCATAGGGATTGGATGATACGTAATGATCGGGTGATTCGATGAGCCGGGTCTCATTCACGATGCGGGTCTTCAACTTCAGATCATCCGCCAACTTGAAGTCAGCGAAGACACGCGAACGAAGACGGTACCATTCCCGGATCGGATCCCGGGTGTAGGGATTACGGTCAAGAGCATCGGGGAAACGCTCGTTACGCAGACGGAAATCCCATCCCCATTCGACAAACTCGTTTGGTTTCTTAGTCTTTTTTAGAGATTCCGGCCAATCAGGTTGTTCCGCGGACCCCCATCCAGGGAACAACAAACCCACAACAAACGCGGCGACGCACCCAAAAACCCACCTGCGGCACATGCTCCCACCTCCAAGATCATGAAAGCCCTATGCCTCCCCCTCCCTAAAAACAGGCCTGACAATAGCATGAAAAACAGGGGAAAAATATCCTGAAAAAAAATATCATGAATGTTTTTTAATCCCCTTACCTCTCTGGAAGGGGCCTTGAAAAAACGATTAACCCTTCAATCCGGTTAATGTTACTCCCTGGATAAAGTACCGTTGCGTAAAGAAGAACAAGAAGATGATTGGTAGGGTCATCATCGCGGAGGCTGCCATCAATTCGGACCACTGGCCGGCCTGAGCTTGGCGGAACATGAAGAGGCCCACTGAAATGGGAGTTTTGTCCTCATCAGTGATATAGATCAGGGGTTGTAAGAACTCATTCCAAGAGTTTTGGAACTGAAAGATGGCAATGGCGGCCAAAGCTGGCTTGACCAGCGGGAGCATGATCCGCCAGTAAATGGTGAAGTAACCGCAGCCATCGATCTTGGCCGCCTCGGTCAGGTCTTGGGGAATGCTCATGTAAAACTGACGCATCAGGAAGATGAAAAAGGGAGCACCACAAAAAGACATGATGGTCAGTGGGAACAGGGTGTTGTATGTCCCCAGCCAAGAGAACAGCACAAACTGAGGAATCATGGTCACCTGGGGTGGGAGCATCATGGTGGCTAGCATGAGGACAAACAGCGTATCACGTCCAGGAAAAACCAGCCGCGCGAAGGCGAAGGCGACCAACGAGCAAGCCAGTAGCTGACCCACGATATTCAAGCTGGTGATCTTGATGGTGACCCAGGTGTAAGTGGAATAGGGCACCCAACGGAACACCTCCAGGTAGTTCTTCATGAGACGCTGCCAGAGCACCAACCAGTAAGGTGAGGGAAGTAGAGAAAGGGTGATCCTGGCGGTGTTGGCCGGTAAAGCTGGGCCTGTACGATCCTGTGTTTGCGCCTCGGTGAGCGTCAAATGGTCGATTTCATACTTGAGCTGAGGCGTGAACTTCCAGAAGAAGTCTTGGAGTTCTCCCAGGCTGAGAAAGGCTGGTTCCTTGGTCTCGTAGGTCTTCCCATTGAGTTCGAGCTTCATGGTCAGACGATGGTAGGAGGCATCCCCCCGTAGACGGACCATGATTTGGTCAATCTGTTCCTCGGGTGAGGCTAAAGGAATATCAATACTTGCCAGTTGGATGGGTTTCTTCCCATCCCGGATGGAGTAGGGAATCCGCTGGTTTTCCATGCGTGGCGAGACACCGATGTCATCCGCTGAGCTGTTGCGCAGCCGGATTTCGGCGATCGAGACGGCCCTGTAGGCACGTTGCCAGGCTTTGGCCACATCTTCGATCTGGATCCGTTCAGTAAACAGCTGAATGGCATTCCCTTTGGCCCAATCACCATCGGGAAGACGGTTGTTGACCAGTGTCCAGATGAAATCCTCGATGTCTATCTCGGCCCGGGCAAAGAGCGCGGGTTCAATGCGGTCCTTTGGAGCGGGCCACTCGGAGCTCTCAAAGATTCGCAAAGCCTTGTTCTTGATCGCGGTACGTAGGGTGTCGGTGAAATCCCCCCAGTCCTGATCCTCGGGGAAGGAGACGGGACAGCGCCAACGGGGAGGGTGGCTCTCGGTGTCGAGATAGGGAGAATCAGTGACACGGTTGGGGAGTTCGGGTATCCATACCATGGGATCATGAATAATCTCATCATCAGCCTTGAACGAGGTGGATATCATCCATAAAAACGGGAGTGAGAACAGCACAGAAAGCAAGATCAATACAGCATGGCTGGCAAGGAACCTGGAGCGGCTTTCACTCATCGCTCGTCTCCCTCGTAATAAACCCAATTCTTCGAAGATCTGAGTTGTATCAAAGTCAAAAAGAGGGTGATTACCAGGAGAATCCAGGCCATAGCTGAAGCGATTCCCATCCGGAACCAGAAGAAGGCATTAAAGAACAAATAATAGGCATAAAACATGGTGGCGTTGGCGGGCTCACCATAGGTCATCACCATGGCTTGCGTAAAGATTTGAAGGATCCCAATGGTTCCCATGATGAGGTTGTAGAGAATGTATGGGGACAAGAGGGGCAGGGTGATCCAGAAGAGTTTACGGAAGAAACCGGCGCCATCGATCTCGGCGGACTCGTAGTAATGACTGCTGATTCCCTTCAAACCAGCCAGCCAAATAATCATGCTACCCCCCGCGCTCCACAACAGCATGAGAATGATGGCGGGTTTGGCGGTGGCTTGTCCCGCTAGCCAATCGGGTCCTTGGATCGGCAGGATCGATTCGATCACGATGTTGAGCAATCCGCTCTCCGGTTTCAGCACGAAGATCCACAGCACCGAGCTGGCCACGAAGGGGACAATCGCGGGCAGGTAAAAGAGTGTCCGGTATGTGGCCATCCAACGCACCTCCTGTTGCAGCAGGAGCGCGATCGCCAAACCCAGCGCCATGGTCAGCGGGATCGAGATGACCATGAAGGCCGTATTCCACATGGACTTCCAAAATAAGGGATCATTGGCTGTCCACTCCCAACGCCAGGGCAGCCAGGAATTCACCTTCACATGCAGCCCCACTAACTCGGAGTAGTTACTCATTCCCACCCATTGGGGGGGATGGAGGACATCATATTGAGTGAAGGAAAGAAAAAGCGAGACTAAGATCGGCCCGGCCATGAAGATAATGAAACCCAGCAGCCAGGGAGAAAGGAAAAGATACCCATACACCAACTCTTGGCGAGCACTACTTCCATTTGGCCCATGTTTCTTCAAATACCAGACAATCCACACCACCAGCACAAGCAGTCCCGCGACCGCCAGACTGACTGGATATCTCATGTCCACGGCGGGTAGCGCGGTTTCCTGGCGGTCAATCTCTTTGTTCACCTCATCGGTGTAACGGTCCAAGATGGCTTGCGGTTCACCATTCCCGAAGGAGGCATTCACGAAAGCATCCACCTGCTTGTTCCAGAGGAACTGACCGACAGGAGTTACGGGGCGGAACTTGGACCTGAGAAGGAGGTCATAGAACTTGTGCAGCTCCTCCTTGAATATGGGGGGCAAATCGACATCAGGCAAGATCACCTCGCGGAAGACACGCTCATTAGCGGGCCGGTTGGCGCTCATGGAGGGAATGGCGACCCGTCCTTTGCTGCGGTTGTAGTCTCTTTGATGCCGGGAGGTCAGTAGATAACAGTCCACCGAGGACATCCAACGGATGAAATTCCAGGCCAGTTCCTGTTTGTCCTTGCTCACACCTTTGGGGATGACCAGTGCGAATCCCCCTGACCAAGTGATTGGCTCGGTCCCCTCTGGATACGGAGCCGGGACCACCCCAAAGCGGAATTCTGGTTTATAACGGGCGATGACGGTCATGAAGTTGTCGACATCGATCCACAACGACATCTGCCCTTCGAGAAGTGGCTGGTTCACCCCTCCCTGGAAGGATTGCGCAAAGCGTGAGGCATATTTCCGCCCTTGAATCCGGTCGGTGCCATTGGGGGAGTAGGCTTTATACAGGTCACACATGTATTGGAGCGCGCGGGCCACGCCGGGCTCATTGAGGGTGCAACGGTTATTGACCAGATCCATAAACTGGGCCCCGGCCTGCCAGCCATACATGTACAGGTAACAGTTGCCTTGATCTGGCAGGTACCCCACCGAGGTGAGATTGCCTTGTCCATCACGCCGGATGAGAAGGGGGTTGTGAGTCTTCATCTCCTCCCAAGTCTGAGGAGGACGGGGCTTGCCATTCTCATCGAAGAGCTTCCATTTGGGATTTCCAGCAGCGGCTTCGACTAGATCCTTGTTCCAATACATGGCACGGCAATCGGTGTCATGGGGAATCCCATAGACCTTTCCCTGATAGACCGATTCGAACCAACAAGCTGGATAATAGTCCGCCTCGGTGACTGCCCTCGGCACCCCGGCTTTCCAATCCCGCTCGATGAACTCATCCAAGGGTAGAAACGCCCCACGCGCAGCCCAGCCACCGATGGTGAAACGGTCTTGGAGGACTACCTCGGGAGGATCACCACCCGCAATCGCACAGAGAAGTTTTTGGTCCTGGGGATTGTACTGTGTGAGTCCCGTGATGCGTGATAGGCGGACCTCCACACCGGGGTTCATCTTCTCGAACTCGGCAATGGCGGCCAGCTTGCCAGGCATTGCCTCCAGCATCCAGGTTGACCAGATGCGTAAAACTTCTTTGCCAAAAACAGACGTGGGATTTCCCGTCAAAAACAGGAATAACACAAGGAGGGACAGGTTGTATCGTCGAATCGCTTTCACCTGGTTAACCACAGTTCATGAAGTGCTCTACCAGTCAGATGCCAAAAGACACGCTACTATCAGGTTCTTAAAGGAAGAGTTCAAGAGGGAGGAGAGAAATGAAACAACTCACGCTTATCCTCCCTCCTCCCTGGCGGGTGAGGGTTGGGGTGGGGGGGCTGGATCTTGAATGCTTAACCCCCTGTTGAATAACTCGATGCTCTCTTAGCACCGTGGAGCCGCCTTCGCGGAATGACGATTTCCGAGGGTTTCCGCTTATTCTGTTATTCCCGAAGGCGGCTCCATGGTCATACCCTTTTTCAACAGGCTGTTAACCTACTTTACGCCGCGATGGAACAGCTTTCTTGGCGTGGGTGGAGATAAAAAGGCCTGGTTGGGAACCTCATTAGCCTTGATGATCCGGATGGTGGCTTCCTTGCGGAAGATAACATCTCCACTCTCATCGAGTTTGTACTCGACACCCACCACATAGTCACCCGTGGAACTCACTTCCGGGATTGATGTAATCTCCGCCACCGTGGTGGTCTCAGGATTCAATTTTCTCTCGAGGAGCCACGCGCGGTCGGCCGTGGATTTTTTCGCATCCTTCCATTCTCCCAGGGAGATGTTGCTGTCATTTTTGATAAAAGTGCAACGGGTTGGCGCGATGATCTTGTCCGCGCTTGTCGTTTTGTCCATTTCATCCAGCGCGGATTTGCTAAAGAGCAGCCGGACCGTGGCGGTCGCTAAGGGGATGTCACTGGAGGTCACCACCGGCAGCAGAAAGACATTCGGGGTGATGTCAAAATCGATTCCGATGAGCTCCGCCTTGGGATTATCCGCGCCACTGTTGATCCTTAGGCTGCCATCGGAGAAGGTCCCGCTGTCGTCATCGTCATCATCATCGTCGTCGTCATCGTCGTCATCATTATTGCCGCCACCCTTGTTACCGGTTGCGGAAAAGTCCCCACCCTTGGTATCACATGTGGTAACCGTCCATTTGCCTTCAAAGGCTTGTGTTGCATCGTTCCAGGTTCCCTTCATGGTAAGATTTTGAAGATTGGGAGCGCTGGCGGTGATTTTGATCGTGCAATTTTCAATGGAACCGCGAAGGCCACTCAAAACTCCGTTGAGAGGATCGCAGCCGGGAATAGTGAAATTCTTTAAAACAGCCTGGATGTCGTCAATGACCGTGCCATTATTGGAAATACGGAATTTGACTATGAGGGAAGGGGATACAAGGGTGGCGGTGTAGAGATCATCCACACAAGCGCCCCAGGCACTGGTGGCCGGGCTGCTCCACCCCAGGGCGAGCATGATTACGCTGAAAAATGTCCACCTTGCCAGTAAGCGTGTCATAAAATACACCTTCCCTTCTCTTTCCCTGATGTCCCCTCTCGATTCCCTGATGATATGCCCATTGAGGATTGTACGCCCACTCTTTTTTTCGCCGCAAGTGACATGCCATTCCTTCTCTTCCAACCTAGGGGCCTTCTCACCCTTTAATAACACCAAAACAGGCCCACCACCACACCCGCCGGGTGATGAAAATCACACAAGAGACCCACACAGTGTGCGGGAATTCTCACACCCAGGCCTCATCATCTCGTGTTGTTTCTGGGACCATCGCCCCGCGAAGACAGTGGGACATGATTTGGAGACGCAGATCTTCTTCAATCTCCTCGAAGCGTACTCCAGCGATATATTGAGCCCCTTCGGGACGAATCCAGCGGACACTCACAACCGCTTTCGAATCCGAAGCTGGGATCCCCAACCGCTGGACTAGTTCCGACAAATCCAGATGAAGTCCCGTGTCCACCTTCCAAGGTAAAGAACCCACGATCTGTAACCCCCCACCCGAGATGTTTTGGATCGCACACGGAATGTCGACTGTCAACGGTTCCTGCCCACTTCCAAAGTACCGCCGGAAACGATCCTTGGAGCGGCTGAGAATCTGAACCTGCTCATCGAATCTTTGAGGAACAGGATCCAAGAGAAGTTTCAAACGATACCCCTCCGTCTCCTTGACGCAGTGTTCCACGCGCGACCACCACAACGGCGAATCCAGTTGCAACCGGAGAGCTTGAAAGATCCGGGATCCATCGATCAAGAGAGGCTCGCCCTCGGCCACACTTAATGGTGATTCAATCCACAGCCCCTCCCGTTCCGGGAAGGTCACCAACATCCCCGCCGAGGTTTGACAGAAAATCCTCCGGCGCGGTGCGCTCCGGTTACGGGTTTGAAACTGTTGATTGTGGAGCAGACGCGCGCAGATAACCCCGACTTTCCGTGCCAGAAGCTCGAAATCGATCGGTTTCACACAGTAATCCGTCGCCCCCAGTTCCAAAGCCTTGAGTACAGAGGGTGTATCCTTCAAGCCCGAGACCACAATCACCGGGAGATTGCGGGTACGATCCCGGCTGCGCAACATGCGGGTCAAGGCAAATCCATTGAGTCCCGGCATCCGTAGGTCAGCCAGGATCAGATCCGGTACATGCTCGTTAATGATAGCCAACGCCGTATTTCCACTGTCGGCCTGACGAATCCGGAATCCAGGAAACTTCTCCTGAAGGTTCCCCGCCACCACTTCGCGGACAAGGGCTTCATCATCCACAACAAGGATCTCAAGGTCAGCAAGTGGTGGTTTTGGCATAAGTTCGATGCACTGGAAATACCATTTACCTTCCCCTCCAGGAGGGTGCAGCGGTCTTCTATTATAGTGGCTCCCACGCAGTCATCAACGACTTTCCCTCTTTGACTCGCTCCTTTCTTTGGTTCTACACTGGGATCAGTGCGGACTCCCCCCCCACCCCCACCCTCCCCCACAAGGGGGGAGGGAGTTGTTCGGAGTTCACACTTTAGTGTGTTTTTGCTCCCTCCCCCCTTGTGGGGGAGGGTGGAGGCGGGGGGGGAATAAGAGAAAAGTCGCCAGAATCACCCCACTCGACATGGCCTCCTCCACACTCCGTATCGTTCTTCTCTCCGAGATGCTTCAGCCCTACCGAATCCCGGTGTTTAACCACATTGCTGGAGAGAGTGGGGTGGACCTGACAGTATTGTTGCTTTCCATCCGCGAACAGAACAGGAAATGGGAGGTACCACTGGACACCTGCCACTTCCCTTATGAGGTTTTACCAGGGAGAGACGTTTACATCCGTTCCCTGGATTGGGGACTGCATCTCTGTTGGGGAGTCACTCAGGCCTTACGGCGGTTATCGCCAGATGTGATCGTGGGCACTGGCTATGTCTCGCCCGCTTACTTGACCGCGCAACGGTACGCCCGGCCTCACGGTCTGGGCTATGTTCTCTGGAGCGGTAGTACCCTCGCTTCATCACGTATTGGAAAGGGTCCGCTGCGATGGATGAAGCGCCGCTTCCTGAACCGGTGCGATGCCTTTCTCACGTATGGGACAGACGCTTCGCGGGCCCTGACCTCCCTTGGCGCGGATCCGACGCGGATTGTAACCGGACAAAATACCGTGGATGTGGACTTTTACGCCCGGATTGCCCATGAGGCGCGCCAGTCACCCACCTTCACCGCATGGCGTTCCCGGTTCCCCGCGCGGTTGGTTCTCTTTACAGGACAGATGTTGGAACGCAAGGGAGTCATGCATCTCATCCAAGCCTTTCAGAAAACCAAGTGCCCTGATCTGGGTCTCATTCTCCTTGGAGATGGACCAGAGTGGGAAAACTACCGGGCAGCCACCCAGGATCTGGCAGGTATCTTCTGGGAGGGATATATCCAGGCCCGTGATATGGGTCCCTATCTCGCGGCGGCGGATGTCTTGGTGATGCCTTCTTCCCTCGAACCATGGGGACTCGTGGTCAACGAAGCCATGGCGGCGGGAGTGCCTGTGATCGCCACGACCTGTTCTGGAGCAACCACTGATCTGGTGAGAGATGGCGAAACAGGTTATGCCTTCACCGCGGGAGATATAGACCGGCTGGCATCTCTGTTAGGTTCCGTGGCAAGCGCGCCGGAAAAGTGGAGAGCGATGGGGGCGCAAGCAGCACGGCGGATGCAAACTTGTACACCAAGGGATTACTCCCAGGCTTTCTTGAAAGCCGTGCGTATGTCAGTGGAAAAGACCCGATGAGTCCGGGGGTTGAATTGTTCGTCCGGCTGGGGAGAATTCAACCGAGCATTTCCCCCCAGTGTTGGGGTTGGAACCTTCTCTTACACGGCAGGAAATGGAAGCTGTTCGATGAAAATGGGATGTAACTGTGGATTCCCGCGAAAACGGCTCCATGAGTAACCTTCAATCTTCCTTGTCCAACGGGCGGATAAACCGCCCTGCTTTTATCTCGCTGGTAGAACGAGATTGGAATCTCGCTCCAGCCTGTTAAAGTCAACCGATGCCCAAGGTTCTCCACCTCTACAAGGATGTTTATCCCCCGACTTATGGGGGCATCGAGATCGTACTCGGTAAACTCGCGGTCCATCAGGTCCGCCGGGGCTGGGAAGTCTGCGTGGCTGTCTCCGGTCCGGTGGATCCGGAATGGTCACGGAAGACAGGGGTGGAGGTGATTCAGGTGGGCGAGTGGGGACGTTTGCTTTCGAACCCAATCTCACCCGGATTCCTGCGTGTTCTACGCGAGACAAAGTATGACATCCTCCACCTGCATCTGCCGTGTCCAACCGTCGTGCTGGCCTCGCTCTTGAGTGCCCACCGGGATGTTCCCTGGACGGTCTCCTACCAGAGTGACATTGTCCGCCAGAAAATTTCCGGCGCGCTCTATTCTCCTTTCCAGAAGGTCTTCTTCTCAAAAGTCTCACGGATCTTTGTCTCCTCCGAACGTCTGCAGAAGAACTCCCCCGCGTTACGGGATTTCCAGGAAAAGTGCAGCGTGGTCCCATTGGGAATCTCGGATAATGAACCCAGCCAGGAGGACCGCATGGAGGCCCAGCAGATCCGGGCACGATACAATGGAAAACCCATCATCCTTTTTATCGGACGCTTTCGTTGGTACAAGGGGCTGCATGTGCTTATCGAGGCCATGGACCGGATAGATGCAGTGCTGTTGGTGGTAGGCTCCGGGACAGAGGCGCAGGAAGCACGTTTCCGTGGACTGGCGGCGGCTTTGAAGAATCCTGACCGGGTACAATTCCAAGGGAGCATTGAGCGTCTGGCTCCTTATCTCGCGGCGGCGGATGTCTTCTGCCTTCCCTCCACCCATCGGGCCGAAGCTTTCGGGTATGTCCTCCTGGAAGCCTTCCGTGCAGGTGTTCCCGCGGTCACCACCGAACTGGGAACCGCGACTTCATATGTCAATGTCGATGGTGTTACCGGGTTTGTAGTCCCGCCCAATGATCCAGAGGCCCTCTCTGGAGCCATCCAACGGATCCTGAGTGATCCCACATTCCGTGATCAACTTGCCCGGGCTGCCTATGCCCGTGTGACTCAGGAGTTCAGCCTCGAAAAAATGGTGGATTTGATCCTGACGGGATATCAAGAGGCACAGGCAGGGATATGACCCTATTGGGTAATCTGGAGTTGTCCCTTTTCGTCCGGTGTTCGAAATCGGAAAATACTCATGGGTACAGGTCTTTTCCTCCTAACCGCCTGTTGGGTTGACATAATTCCTGTAACTTCAGCATGTTACTCCGCTACTAGAGGAAGATGGCACCTTGGCCACGACCTTTTTTAATTTGTGGCACACCTTGTGCGAATTCCCACATCTCAAGGAGAAAAATCCATGACAGAACAACCTACATCCCCATCGCAATCCTACCCGTGGTTCAGTAAAAGCACCGCTTTCACCATCAGTCTGGGGGTGGTGACCTGTGTGACAGGATTGATGTTATTTCTGAAGATTGGCGAACAAGCGATCAAGGGAGCACATGAGTGGTTGAGTGTGGTCTTTGTGGTGGCGATCGTTTTTCATAGCATCCGGCACTGGAACTCTATGAAGCGGTATGTTGCGGTAAAGCCCTTTTGGATCATGACCTTGCCAGTCATCCTGGTGACAGCGCTCTTTATCGTGCCCTCATTCTTTGGCGAGGGTGGTGAAGGCCACCGGTCAGGACCTCCAGGTTATTCCTTACTTGGCCAAGCCCGCATTGAGCACATCGCTGAAATATCCGAAACCTCCGCGGATGTGATTATTGAGCGCTTGAAATCGAGTGGAATTACGGTGAGCGGTCCGCAAGATACCTTGAATGGATTGGCGGAAAGTACGAATCGCCGGATCCCTGAGTTGCTGGCCATCATGACACCGTAACCGGAAGGTAATGGGGTTGGGGGCTTCTGGTGGAATTGAGTAGGGGGGAAACCACACAATCTCCCCCCTCTCCTATCATAGAAACACCAGTAGAGTTTTTCAGCACCATCAGGAGGTCGTAACAGAATCCCCATTGGCTCCTGTTGCCAATCTCGCCGACAGCTGCTTGATTTCTTCCCGGCGTGGCATCAAGTCGGTGCGTACACACCACTGGTTCAACCAATAAACACCGGCGTCAACCACCAGAGTGAAGATCAAAATCGCCGTAAAGGTACTCCGTAGTGTCCACAATCCACCCGGATCTTGGGTGACTAAGGCGGATTGGTAGTAAACCTGAATGAAGACACAGATGGTGCCCAAGAGGGGAGGAAGCAGATACCACCAGAATACATTTTGTAGCAACCAGATCTGGTGATCGACCTCCGCGAGCGTATTTTCCAGAAACGAAGTGACGGGTTCGCTCTCCGAGGGAACACGGCGCCTGCTCCGGTACCGGTCCACCACCAGGTAGCATCCAACCCACAGTAAAGTCCCCGAGAGTAGATAGAGGGTCCACACACTGTGTCCCCACACACACTCTGATTTCAGGCCACAATAGATAAAAAATGCAGCCGTCAGCAGGGCCGCCCCCACTTCCCGGACATCGCGCCAGATGATGGTTCCCGCGAAATCCTCTTGTTGACGGCGGACCATCTTCAACAACCACTCCTTGTCGATTTTCACTTGTGTCTCCTCTCCCTCTTGTTGCCAGAGGTTCTGTAGTTCATCGGGGCTCATGACACCCTCCTCACGTAGGCCTCCGCCAGTTGTTTCTTGAGACGGTTCAGGCGGACACCCACATTGCTTTCACTGATTCCAAGGATCTCGGCGATATCGTGGTAGCTCATGTCATCCAGGTAGAGCAGCGCCAGCGAACGGTCGGCCTTGTCCAGGCCATGGAGTTCCTGATAGAGCCAAGCCAGTTTCTCACGTTCCTCGGTAACCCGGACGGGAGTCAACCCGTCCATGGGGACCTCCTCCAGAACCTCAAAGGCCTCGCGTCCCCGCTGGTGCTTCCCTTCCTTGCGCCGCCACACCAAGGCGGTGTTGAGAGCCACCTTGTAGATCCAGGTCGAGGGTTTGGAGTGGCCTTGAAACGACGGGAGCGACGCCCACAGCTGCAAGGCAATCTCCTGGAACAGGTCATCCTGATCGGAAGGCTCTACCGCATAGGCGCGGACCACCTTGAAGATAATCCGTACATATTCCTCGATCCATTGTCGGAAGAGCGTCTCCCGCTCCGTGGCTATCACTCGTTTTGATCCTCTTACCCCTATCAGTGATCGATAGAGTGAGTTTCTTACAACAGAGGAGATTGGACAGAGGGGGTAAAGGTTTTTTATCGTACAGACGTGGCCTTCATGAACCGCGAGAAATCGAAGAGGAAGTGCTCCGATGTCAAACCTTGGCGCAACCATTCCAGAAGATCGCGGGCATCGATTTGCCCATCACCTCCCGCTGGCCAATGGTCATAGGTTAAGATGGAAGTGAGAGGGGTCGAGTCAAACTCGATCGGTCCAATGTCCACCTCATTCCCGGCGGTGCGGCGGTTACCCATGTAGTCAAATGAAGGAAGCAGAACATTTATACTGATTCCACCATCAATCCAATTGCTACCGGGGATGAGTGAGAAATCGCCCATCTTGGGGTTGACGAACTGATTCGAGGATTCCGCATTACCCGCGCAGTGTGGGAGTTTATTGAGGGCTGCGGATGTCGCGGCCTCGATCTGCCCCGCGAACAGCATTGAATCACTCTCCAGATCCACAAAACGGTTGTGATTGGCGGATAGGTTGGAAGTACTCGAATAGAAACCATGTGTCTCGGCGAAGACCGAGTTCACAATTTCCAGGGTATGGGTGGAGGACTGAACCGCATTATAATCAAACGCCCCGGCATACCCGCTGGGGTGGTGGAAGAGCACGCTGTTGACCATGCGGAAGGGCCCCTCCTGCACCACAATCGCCGCATCATCAATATCGGTGACATCATACAGAATTCCATTGATGAGCTCCCCATTCCGCCAGAACTTGACCGCATTACGTCCCGTGCCACTGACAAAACAGTTGATGACCGCCACATCAAAGGACTTGGTGTCGATGCCATCGTCGTTGATGTTGTTAATTTGGCAATGATCAATCAAAACTTTGTAGCAGTTGACAATGGCGAGAGCATCCGAAGCGCTATCTCCCGCCGTGCCCTGGGGATTGCTTACCTTAAAATGAGATATCCGCAGTCCCCGCACATTGGTATCATTTTCATCCCCCACACAGACCGCCATGTCAACTCCTTCGACCTGGATATTCGACAAAATCAGTCCCTCGATCTGGTAATGCGCGCTTTCGGGATGATCAAAAATCACCTTGCCTTCACCATAATAATCTTCTTCGAGATAAGTGGTCTCCAGGAAGATACGGTAAAAACTGGGATCGCCATTACGGCGTGTGAAGTGAGAGGCGGTGATGTTCTTGATCGTGATGTTCTGCAGTGGGGGTGTATCGAACGAAGAGCCTGGATTAAAGATGGTGCTCCAGCCCTCGAAATGAAGGTGATCAAAGGTGACATTGGCGAAGGATCCCTCGAACTCAAAGGCGCGTTCATTGGAGTAGTCCGTTGGATTTCCCGGCCAGTAATAGGGGCGGATGATAACGGATTCATTCTGATAAGCAGTGATGTAAAGGTTACCGCGTGTGATCTTCAGATCGGCATGTGGATCCGCATCCTTGTAGTAATAAGTCCCATCCCTGAGATAGATGGTGAGTGGTGTTTCCGGGTGGGCATTCGCATAATCGATCGCGGTATGGAGATGCTCCAGGGGTTCACTGAGGGAAAGACCCGAATGGTTATCATTGCCTCCGCCGGTGGCATTGGCCACATACAGTGCAGTGGCGGGGGGTGTAAATCCATCCACCGGGATGTCGCCCTCCTCCAGGTATTGTGAAGCGGCGAGGAGTTGGCTCAGGGAAGGGAATGATGCAA
>CAYRBI010000016.1:0-37458 GCA_964422415.1 uncultured bacterium
CCTCCATCGCATCGGCGTAAGAGGTGGAGTGCCCGCCTTCTTCTCGATGGTTCAGATACACGTTCGGTTGAATTTTCTTCAGGATACCGGCGAGTCTTAGGACGCTAGTGGGTGGGACAATCTCGTCTTTGCCACCGGTAGTGAAGGCGATCGGCATGGTCAGGCGTTCAGGCCAGTACTCCGCACTGCGATTCTTGTATTCCTTGGGGATACTTGTCTTTGAGCCGCCGAAGGATTCGCTGATGGCATCCTGAAAACCCTCGTATTCAAGGTGATTGGCCGTGCCGTTCATCGAAACCACCCCCTGGATGAGTTCCGGGTGGAGGGCTGCGAAGGTAAGACAAGAGGTTCTCCCCATCGAACCTCCACAGAGGACAACTTTTCCGATTGTAAACTGTGTCTTGACCGCTTCGATGATCTGAAGGGTGTCTTGTTCGGCTAGTGGTCCCATCCAGGAAGTCTTCGCCCGGTAGTCGGGAGAGACATAGATCATGAGTTGGTCTTTCGCGGTGTCTTTCGCTGCCCGGACCTCATCCCGATCGCTCGTGACGAATTGCCACCGGTCCGAGCCATGGCCATGGAGGGCGATCAGCAGGTCGTGTTTCTGGGCGGCATTAAATGGGTCTGGAAGGACCAGGATGTAATATTGTACCGAACCATCCGCGTGGGAGGTAAAGGAGACATCTTGAATCGGGCCAGATGCTTGCGCATGACCGTCATTCTGGATGATGGTCTGAGCCACGAGGAGGATGATGATTGCGAATTGTGAGCGCAGGGTGAGAAGTTCAGTCATAAAACCAGCTTGCTGGAAGGATTGTCAACTGAAGCGACAGACCACCCGAGTAGTTGAAGTAAGTCAGCAGCGCCTGGTCTCCGATCCAGGTCACTGCCGGGTAAGCCCATGCGTCGTTCGGGTTGTCCTCGATGTTGCGGAAAGACTCCCAAGTTTTGCCTTCATCCTTAGAAATAGCTGCCGTCAGAGGATTCCGTTTGGCGGGGTCTGTATTGTGATTCCAGATGGCGAGAAGGTCTTTCGTGGTGGGAATACGGCTGATGGAAACCGGAGCCGCTGTTCCCTTCAACTGGGTAGATACTGGTTCACTCCAGGTTTCGCCACCATCGTTAGAAATGCTCTGGTACTGGCCTCCGAGTTGAGTGCGCATCAACATCAAAACACGTCCGTCATTCAATTCGATACAGGCGGGCTCCCAACTGCCGTCTCCCGGCTTCAACCGTTGCGATTCGCGCCAGTTGGCTCCCTCATCGTCGGACAGATAACAGTAGCTGTCTCCATTCTCATAGGCCTCGAGGAGGATTCGGCCTGACTTGAGCCGAATGCACCGGCCATTCGTTAATCCCGTATATTTGCCAGCCGGGCTGATCTGCTGGGCTGGTCCCCAAGTTGCACCTTCGTCGTTTGATGTGCGCATCATCACCCGGCAATCACTGCTTTCGGAGTTCTTCTGGCAATAGAGGAGCGCGATACGGTCATCCCGCAAGCGGATGAAGTTCACCTCCATCACATTGCAGCCACCATCGTTTTCAATCAGGGTGTATTTCTCACCCCAGGTCCTTCCTCTATCTCTCGAGACTTTTCCAGAAATGCGGGCTGGTCCATGGTCTGCTCCATTGCCCGCATAGAACTCAGTCCATCCCAGAAGAAGTGAGCCATCTTTCAGGGGAATGATGGCGGCTTCACTGTTGCGGGGATTGTTGTCACCCACGGGAGCTACCGTGAGATGGATAGGAGGATCTCCGTCCGGGATGGCAGCTAGCCCCGGGAGAAACAGAACGAAGCTCATCACTGTGAACAACCACCATTTGGTCATGAAATAGACCTCCCCACATGGGTCAAGGATTGCACGAAGATATAGGTGTTCTTTTCCTGCCAGAGGGGGCTATTGTGGATGTTGGGAGAGATGCCGTCAACTCACAATCCTGGTTGATTCTGGCCTTGTCTGGCAGATGCTCACAACTGGAATCCTGCTACAATGTCAATTGTGAGCAGGAGATGAAGTCAAGAAACACCACTCGCTTTCAGACCGATTCGATCGAGCCCTCCTATTACCGGCTTGCAGCGGTAGGCATCCTCAGCGAAAGGACCGGGACCGCGCTCCAGATGCTACGGCAATGCACGGTGTGTCCTCGAAGGTGTGGAGTCAACCGTCTGGAGAATAAGCCAGGGAATTGCGGGATTGGACGTTTAGCCCGGGTGGTGAGTGCATTCCCTCACCATGGGGAAGAGAACTGCTTGAAAGGGACTCGAGGGTCTGGGACGATCTTTTTCGGTGGCTGCAATTTGCACTGTGTGTTCTGCCAGAACCATGACATCAGTCAGTGCCCGGCGGGAGAGGAATGCACTCCTGACAAGATTGCGGACCTTATGCTCGCTCTCCAGGAACTGGGCTGTCACAACATCAACTTTGTCACCCCTTCTCATGTCCTTCCCCAGATGCTTGAAGGAATTCAGCGTGCGATGAACGAGGGACTCCATATTCCCATTGTCTACAACTCGAGCGGCTACGATTCAGTCGAGGCGCTTCGTCTCCTCGATGGCATCGTGGACATTTACATGCCCGACATGAAGTACTGGGAGTCATCCACTGCCGGGTTTCTCTCAGGCGCTACTGACTACCCTCAATGTGTGCGAGAGGCAATCCTTGAGATGCACCGTCAGGTAGGGCCCTTGTGCTTCGACTCAGACGGAATTGCCACGCGTGGAGTCCTTGTCCGGCACCTGGTGTTACCGGGCTTTGTCCATGAGTCAGTCCGAATTTTTGAGTGGCTGGCTCGTGAGGTTTCTCCTGACACCTATGTCAACCTCATGACTCATTACCGTCCCACCTATCAGGTCGGGAGGAAGACTGCCACTGAGATTCTATTCTCTGAGATCAATCGCTCTCTGACACATGAGGAAATGAGACAGGTTTTGGGTGCGGCCCGCGAATCTGGACTCTGGCGGTTCGATGGAGACCTCTGACTGTACCAATGAAAATTTCAGTTGAGAAAAAAACGTATAGAGGATGATTCCCCCCATGAATTCAAGAGAACGGGTGTTCGAGGTCTTAGCCGGTAGGATTCCAGATCGAGTTCCCATGGCGCTCCACAACTATGTCCATGCAATCCGGATATCGGCTTTTCCCCTTTCGGAATGCCTACAGAAGGGAGAACTTCTCGCTGAATCACAGCTGCGAGCCTGGAAGGAGTTCGGTCAGGATGTCATCCAGGTGGAAAACGGAACAACCGCTATGGCTCAGGCTATGGGATGCGAGGTGGAGTATAGCGATCATATGGCGCCTCGAGTGGTGGGGCCTGTCATCAAAACGCGAGCGGATGCCGGCCTGATCCGGATTCCGGATCCGAATCGGGATCAACCTCTGGCAGCGCTTGTTGAGGCGGTACGCATCCTTCGTAAGGAGGTGGGGGATTCGGCATTCATTGTGGGGAGAGCTGACCAAGCCCCGCTGGCGCAGGCTGCGGCTATCCGAGGGTATGAGCAGTTCTTCATGGATCTGTATGATGACCCCATGCTAGCCGGACAGTTGGCGGACATGTGTCTGGAGGCCACCACACGGCTGGCTTTGGCTCTCAAAGCGGCTGGCGCCGACAGTACCTGTATTGGCGAGTTTGGGTCGGATACGATCTCCCCTTCCATCTACAGGGATCTTGCTCTCCCACGCTTGAAAAAGTTCTTTGGCACGATGCGGAAGAATGGATTCCCCGCCCACCTGCACCAATGTGGGAATACCAAGGCGGTCTTAAGATACATGTCCGAAAGTGGGGCCACTGTTCTCGAACTGGATACCCATACAGACATTCATTCCGTGCGTGAACTTGCGGGTGGGGAGGTGACGATTCATGGAATGGTGGATCCGGCCAATGTCATCACCCGCGGAACCCCCTTGCTGGTTCAAGAAAAGAGCCTTGAGGCACTCCGGATTCTCGGCCCTGGGGGGCGCTTCCTGATTGGCCCTGGTTGTGCACTTTCTCCAGAAACCCCCGTTGAGAACGTTCATGCTCTCCTGGAAACAGTGAAACACTGGGGAACCTATCGTCAGGATGGGGCCTTACCGGATCTCCAAGAGAAGTAAGACCGGATTCCTGCGGGGGCGGCACTAACACCGCCCCTTTATCAACCAGCTGCTACTTTGTGTCCCAAGAGACGACTGTCAGGGATTCCGGGGGACAATGGAGGGAACTACTGTTTTCTGGCTCGCTTGGTGGTTCTTCGATCTTGTGTAATTGCGCGAATATGTGAGTGATTTTGGGTGGTGTCTGCAGGTTCTCGCTGAGGCCGGTCACTGAGATCTCCGCAGCTGTCTGCTCATCATCATTGAGCAGAGCAAGGTGGAACCCGCTTTCTGATTCATAACCCATCCAGTTCAGCTGTTTTGAACCAGAAAGTGGTTTGACCATTAAACTATCTGGTATCCGGGCGGAACAAGGTGCCCCAAACAGGGTGCCTTTGAGCCGGTCTCTGTCGACAGCAATCTTTCCTAGGCTGCGGCTGTTGATGGCATCGGCCAGCCACCAGATAGTGCGCGATGAACATTGCGCGCCACACCAGTCTCCCCAATAAGTCTTGGTCAGTTCTCCCTTGTCAAGGGGCAGAAAAGCGGCCGCCTCCAGTGGGAAAAACATGGCCCCAGTATCCTCTTCACACCACCAAGAGATGGTCTTGCAGATTTCGCTGTAAGGTTTCCAGAAGGAGTCCTCCGTGGAGTGCATTATCTGCTGCAGCGCGAAACCGGCTTGTGGCGCGATATAAGCATCTCCCGGCCAGGTGAACTGCTCCGGAATATTCCCAAGCGAGGTGAAAGAATCGCGATAATCCGGTGTTCTGGTTTGTACCCAACAGGCGAGATTTTTGGCCGCCTCAAGGGCGTGTCCGCGATCCTCCATTTCGAGAAAGGCGAGAACCGCCAGGGAGAATTCGTAACCTTCTCGAGTCGGGTGGATCCGCTCTAGACCATTTGAATCTTCCCAATAACCCTGGCAATAATGGTTATCAAGAAATGTACGACACCACCAATCCCGTCCTTTCTGGGCAGCCTCAAGGTAATTCTGGTTCTGGTGGAGACAGCCTGCTTGATGGAGTGCCCAAAGGTTCCAGATAGCCCCAGATGAAGTATAGGTTGCGCTCAGAATCGTCCCATCCTGTTCCCAGTGGGCATAGACCCAGCCACCATCGGATGTCTGAGTCTTGACCAGGAAATCGGCGGTTTCTTGGATCGCTTTATCGAGTCTATCGCTCGGATTTTCGAGGAGCTTGCGATGGTAGATCAAAGACCACAGCGCCGCGCCGGAGGCTTGCGAGGTCATCCAACCATTGTAGGCTTGATCAATCAGCCTGTAGTGATTCCTTGAACCAGCGAGAGTTGAATAGTATCCCCCCTTCATCGGGCCTTCCTGGACTCTGGCTGGGGAATCGATGAGAAATTCTGCAATCCCATCCAGCCGTTTTCGAGCCTCCTCATCTCCGGTCAGAAGGAACCTCTGCCAGAGTGCGGGAATCGAGTACGGGACACCATAGAGAATGAAGAAAAACTCCTTCTCGGGGTAGAAATCCTTTCCAGCGGGGAAAGACCTTTGCATTCCCCAGGTCTCGCTCCAATTCTCTTTTCCCATCAGCCATCTGGTTATGCCGAAGGCGGCTTGAGAGGCCGGACGTAACTGTGGAATTTTTGTAAACTTGTCCACTTGTGTGACCACACTCTGGTAGGCCTTCCACCAATCTCCATCGACCACCGAGAGGAGGGTGGATGCAGCCGCCGGGCCGGGGAAAAGGCAGAGGGAGATATCATCACCCTGAATCCCAATCCGGCACTGATCGCTATCCGGAGCGACAAAAAAAGTACCTGTCGAGGTTTCAATCGCCGCCATGCAGGTGGGAAGCCAATGGCCAGGCCAGGCACTCTTGACTGGCTCGCGGCTCCAGAGATAGGCCGGGATGAATCGGACTCTGGCGTCAGGAACATTAAAACGAAGGTAGATGAATCTCCTTGCTCTTCCTTCCAGGGGGGGCATACGCACTGTCAAATGAAGACCTTGAGGACCGGGAGCAACATGGATCACACAGGATCCACCCTCCACATCGGCCTGGAGGGTTGATTCATGCGAATCCACTTTATTCCAGGGTGGTGTCCCTGGTTTTCCATCTGGAGTGGCACTCACCGATACCGGAATTGCTCCTCTTTCTGTTTTCCAGGACAAATCGAAGCCTTCTTGTGTAACCTGGAAACCGTATCTATCGGGTAGAGATGAAGGGTTGGGATCGGCACTCTGGGATCGCTCTCCTGCCGGAGGAGCAGGAGGAGCAGGGAACAAATCCTCGGTTTCGATTTTGGCATCTGGATCTGTATAGGTTTCCACTTCATAAATGCGTAAAGCGTCATTTCCTAATGACATCGACTCAACTGAAAGAATGTAGTATCGAGAGGGTTTGGGAGCTGGGATGACAATGATCTGGGGAGAAGTCTGCGGAAGGGAAGGAATGCGAACTGAAGATTCCCAGGTTATACCATCGTCACTGCGCAACACCTCCACCGATTGAAGAGAAGCCGCATACGCGGTGGGAGTCAGATAAGTGTCACCGTTCCCCCGCCGTGGAAAGTAGATGGCCAGTTGCGCAACCGGCACGGGAGTTCCGTAATCCAATAATAACCGGGCCGGCCAAACCACGCTTGGCGCGCCGGTTTCAGAACAATCGGGGGTCCACGGAGAGAGCCATCCCGCGCCACCGGTATCTGGATGTCCCTTCCGCATGGCATCACTCAACCAGGGTCTCCTGATATAGCAGCGATAGGCAAAGGGCCAGGGTGAACCACCCCCCACACCATCTACCGCTGCAGCGGGACTACACCCTCGCCAATTGGTTTCACCCAACGGATCCGCCGCGGTGACCGGGTGAACACGGTAATCATAGGCGAGGTTCATGGCCTCAACACCATTGACCAGCGCAAGCGCGGCCAGTAATCCATATTTGATTCCAGACACGAGCGGACCTTCTTTCTTACTTGTGAGTGGATTCCGGCACCTGAAAGAGTTTTTTCTGGATGGCGGATCCCAGCGAGAGTCGAGATTGAATCCTCCGTATACACTGCATCGATCGAACAATGTGGCCTTTGGGGTGGACCTGAATACCCAGCGCGCGGATGGACCCATACAAAGTGTTGGGTGTAAACGCCGTTGGTGCGGAACCCAATCCCAATTGCTCTACGCCTTTTGGGGTCAAGAGAGCAACAAACCACTAAGGGGTGGGTTTCTTTAAGAAGACAAGTTCGCTCTCTTCTGCTTTGTAGATTGTGTAGCCACAGCCATCCAACTGAAGGTGCTCGAACTCCTCCTTCGTCAGGAAAATCCCGTTATAGTCACCACTTAATAACCGGTCCCTATCCGGCTCCTCATAGACAAACTGTCCGGTCTGGGTGTCAGTTTTGAAATAGAGGTCGAACATCCACGAACAGGACTCAGCGCTTCGGCCAAGCATACCAAGGCCGCTGTAGACTTCAGGTGAGACCAGGAATCGAGGTTGCCCAGCGACTGGAATAAAGTCCTCGAATTCCTTATAGGGCAGAAATCGTTCCCGCGATATCTTTCCAGCGGTGTCATGGTAGAGGTTAGAAAGATTGGCTTTGACCCCGGGAAGTGCAGCCAACCAGAAGACAAAAGCGATCGCAAAGACCACTGAATGGTTGGGTTGTTGCCGGAACCAGGCGGCCAGGAGGAGGAGAAGAAATGCCCCAACCGGGAAAATCACAGCCGATTCGAGAGGGAATGAAGTCCATCCCCATGTAGCAGCTATGCGTTCTGGGAGCTTCAAGACTATCACAAACAGTGCGGGAAGAATCGACAGAGTGAAGATCACCATTCGTAGTCGAGTCTCCCTGGAATGTAGACCGCCCAGGAAGGGTTGGAAGAAAAGAGAGGCGCCAGCACACAGGAGCGGAAGAGAGTTGATGAGCTGACGGTCTGACAATTCAAAGCGGATAAAGATTCGAATGATGGTGAGGAACAGGACAAAGAGGATCGGAATCGACCAAACCACCTTCCTGGTCCAATTCTCGATTAATGAAACGAATGGAGCCGCCAGATACAGTAAAAAAGGGAGGGCGAGGGTTTGTGCCGTCAAGATCCTCAGCCAGGAGTCGGGGCTTCGTTCCTCGAACAGACCGGCATTGTAATCGAGGACCGATTCGACATTTCCCGGCCAGAGGGAATAGAGGGGATTTCCTAAGGCAATTGTATCCGCGATGATGATGCAGAAGCCCCCGGATAAACCCCCCAGGATAACCCAGAGCAGATCCCGTTTGAGAGTTTGCCAGGAGAACTCATTCTTGATCCGCCCCAGTGCTAATAGGAGAGTCCAGTATACAATTCCGTGTTCCTTCGATTTGACTGCCAGTAAAAGGAAGAGACCGAGAAGGATTAAAAGAACCCGCCTCGGTATCCCTCCCCTATCGCAGGCTAGAAGAAATACAACCGCGCTCCAGGTTCCTAAAAACATCAGACAGAAATCAGCGTAGGGAGTCCCGGAGTAACGGAAAGGAAGACGGAGATGGCAAAAGAGTATAACAGCGATTAGACCAGTCAGGACCCTGGAATGGCTGGCTAGCAGGCGGGCGGCAAGATATGTCCCGGCGAGGCTTGAGGAGATCAGGAAGCTCCAATAGATCTTGCTCCCTTCAAGGGGATCGCCAACCAGATGCATGAAAAGAGATTGGAAATAGATGTGAGTGTACCGGTTCAGGATCCAGGGAACCTCTTTCAGGTTCCAGGAGGTTTCCATGTAAAGGAGTTCATCCCATGAGACAGGGCCACCCGCTGTCAGGTACAGACCCGAAAAGAGGCTGCCCCAAGCGAGGAAGAGGAGAGCAATTTCAGTCTTCCTAGGGTTCATAAAAGGCATGTGAAGATAACTGTAGATAAGATTCGAAAGGATCGGGAGGGGGGTGAAGTGTTTGCACTGTCTTTAAAATTCTCTTCGACCGCTGGAACAAGATTCTTTTCTCATTCCAGCGGGTATCAGTTCGCATCGGCAGGTTCCAGAGTGAAGGGTTGGATGAACACCTCGCCTGTGGCGTTCTTGACCTGGGCGCGGATGTATTTCAAACCGGAGGGGAGATCCGAGAGAGACAAGGCCACGCCGGTTGCATAAGAGATTTGGTTTGCACACCAGGTTACTTCGGAGCTGGTATCGATCTGAATGTGGTTCTCATCCACCTGGATCTTATTAATTGTGGGGAAATCACCTTTCACCATCCCAGAATCCTTGACCGCGAACAGGGCTCCTTTCTCAAATGACTTGCGGAGGGATTCAAGGGTCCAGTCCTCGATTAGGATAACCGTTTTCCCAGTGTCGATGTGGGTGGGGAACACTTCACGCAGATCTTCTCTTCCTGGTCCGAACCAATCGTTGCTTCCGATTCCCCAGATCCTGGTGGACTTGGTAACGAGAAGGTGATCCCAGACTCTCAGTAATTGTGAGTTGGTATCCTCCAGTTCGCCAATGGCGGCTTTATGGTTCGCATAACCGCTATACACTTCAATGGCCTGGAAGCTGGAATAGGAGTCGTAATGCTCCAAACGATTCCAAGGATGGGCCAGGATAGCCAATCCTCCTCGCTCCCGGATCCGGTCAATACAGGTTTGAGATGACTCGTAGTGGAAGGGTTGTTTCTGTGAGATGTCATTCCCTTCCCATTTCTCGATATAGTCAGTCATGAAGGGGGAAAGGATGTGGTGGTAACCCACCTCCTCAGCGCCAGGAACAAGAATCCGCAGGTTCTTGAAACGCGAGAGAAGCTCGGCATCGTTTGAAACCGAAGCTATAAACGACGAGACCGGCCAATAGCGTTTTCGCCAAGAATCAGGATGGGATGGGACTCCCGAATAATGAAGCACTGAGACCGCCTGGTATCCAGCCGCATCATATTGTCCAAGGAATTGCTCAAACAGCCTGGGGCCGGTCACATGATCGTGGAATTGGGTCAAGCACGAGAGGCCACCCCCCCAATCGACACCCTCATATGGATTATAAGAAACCCGGTAGGAGATACTTCTTGGGTTTATAAAGGTGAATAGCAGGTATCCCCCAAAGGCTGCCACCGCGAGGATGCACCCAATGGAGAGTGGATTCCCTTGAGTGGCGAGACCGAATTTCACAGCTTCCCCCATCCCCACACTATATGTAAACATATACGGCACACCAATATTTGTCCAGACAGCTTGTAAAGACAGGGTTTTACCCGTATATATAACCCTCTCCATGTCGAGTTGGAATCGAGGCTTCCGCTTTGTCTCGCGAAAGCTATTGGTTGGAAAATCCAGGGATAAAGGAGCCAGTTCATGCCAAATTTTCTCCGGGTTCTACTATTCGGTATGATGGTTGCGCTTTTAATGTCCGGATCCAAGGCGGATGCTCAACAAGGTGGGATCTGGGGCGAGGCAACTCCCATGAGCCTTTTCGATGAGAAGCCGTTCCATGAGGTAAAAATCCCTGATTGGCTTTGGGATGTCCATTCCTATGCCTACATCGCCGAAAGTGAAGAGGCTGCGAAAGTGGGAGTCCAGATGACGGAATTGGGCTTTGTGGGGCCTTCTTTTGCTCTCTACCCGAGTAAGCTCCTGCCCATGGAGCCGGGAATGCCCCCAACGCAGCAAAAGGAGAAGGTCGCACGGATTGATAAAGCTGGCCTGCGAATCATCGCCACTGCTCCCCCTTGTCTAAACGGAACGATGTTCGCCGCGCATCCTGATTGGCGGAGTGTCGATGCTCCCGGAGGTCCTATTCCCGAGGTTGACCTGCAGACCCATCCCGAAGGTGGTTGGATGTGTCAAATGGGGCCATGGGGAGATTACCTGATCGAGATCCTCGCGGAAATTCTGACCCAGTTTCCGGAAGTCGATGGTTTCGGATTCGACGGCATTCACCACAGACAAGCTTGTTACTGCGAGCATTGTGTCGAGGCTTGGCGGAAAGCGACAGGTATCGAGCCGCCCGCCCCGGATATGAAGAACCCTGACTTCCGGCGTTATCAGCTTTTCATGGACCGGCGCATGGAACAATTCGTCGAACATATGCAGGCGCGTATTAAGGGAATCAATCCCGATGCCGCAATCGTCACCTGGACCACGAATGCTGGCCGCTTCGGTCATTTCAAAGAGATTCCACGGTCCATGTCCTCGAGAATGAATCTGCTTTTCGATGCTCCGGCGCAGGAGTACTGGCTCGATGAAACCAATCGTGGGATGACGGTTGTCCCAGCTTTTTCAAGCGCCTATATCTGGGCCATCGCCAATCACAGAGTGGCTTACAGTGAACCCTATCTTATGACCCATGGGAACCCATACGGCCCGGACAGTTTCCCTCCTCACGAGCAATTATGCAGGGTCATGCAGATCATTACACATGGATCATTTGCCAGTTTGGCGCCTGGATGGAACCAGAGTCTTCGAGCCCCCACGCTGGATGCCTTCCGTGAGATGGGTGCCAGAGCGAAGTGGCTGACCCGCAAGAAGCCGGAACCATGGGCGGCTCTCTTGATGAGCGATCAAACCCGTATTTTCTATGGTCAGTCTCCCGAGGAGGTTGAGAAACGCTATCTCTCGAATGTCCTCGGAGCATACCGGGTCCTCCTTGAAGAACACCTGCCTGTCACAGTCTTGACTGATTGGCAGATCACACCAGAGAAGCTGGCTCCTTACAAGGTGCTTGTGCTTCCGAATTCCGCCTGCTTGAGCCAGGAGCAATTGACGGTAATCGAAACGTATGTGCGTAATGGTGGCGGTTTGGTTGCCAGTCTGGATGCCTCAAGGTTCGATGAACTCGGAAATCCCCGGAAAGATTTCGGTCTTGCGGAGCTGTTTGGTGTGACCTTCCAGGGTGTGCCCATCGAGGGAGGAGGAACCCCAGGAGAGATCGATTCCGCCTTCGCCAAGGGCATCGACGCCAATTATTGGAATAAGCGGAAAAACATCTTTGATTTTGTCCGGATCAAGAATCCGGTTCTTGGGAATCCAAAGCTGGATCTTTATCTCGCGGACACCCCTGTCACCTTCAAAGGACAGGCTGTCCTAGTTGAAGCGAAGACAACTGATGCGGAACCGCTCGGGACTATTACTCCCCGTCAGGAGGGAGAACGGAAGACATTTCCTGGTATCCTCGCGCGCAAGTATGGAGAAGGCCGGGTTGTGTATCTCGCGGCTGGATTAGATTCAGCGTATTACCTCTACCCCTATCCCTACCAGCGCTTGATCCTTGAGGAGGCGTACCAATGGGCCGCCGGTTCAGTTCCTCCGGTAGAGGTTCACGCCCCGATGTGTGTACAGTCAGCTGTTTATAGAAAAGAGGACACGGGAAGCAAGCAGATTATCGTCCATCTCTTCAATGGCATCATTTCCAACAGCAATCATGCTCTTCCCGATGAGGATGTTCCTCTCCGTGAAGAAATGGTTCCTATTCGTGAGATTAAAACGGCCTTCCATGGCTATGACATTTCACGGGTACACCTCGAGCCAGGGGGAACAGATCTTCCCACCGAAGTATCGGGAACTAATGTGACTGTAACCGTACCTGAGTTGACACTCCATGCCATGGTGGTGGCTGAAATAAAGTGAAGAGAAAGAAAAATAGGGAGTCATTATGAAGAACAATCTCATTGTCATGGTTGTCCTGTTCGCACTCGGTGGGTGGCCCAGCTGGTCTGAAGACTCAATGAGCCTAATGACATACGATCAATTTGTTGAGCCGCTCCCGCGCGCTGAATGGTTGGATCATGTCATGATGTATTGTATGCCCTACACCCCAGCCTATACCAATCCTGACAACCCGGAGCCCACAGCCTGGGCACGCCGGCTTCAGGAAGCTGGCTTCGTGGTGGCGGGTATGTATACAGATGGTTTCTGCCGTCTTTATACCCCCACGGAGGGGGAAACATGGCCTGAGGAGTGTCATGCTGAAGTGAAGCGGATGCATGCGCTGGGGATGAAGTGCATCGCTGGTGCTTACCCCTTTGTGGGGGAGCGGGGACCCCGCGACCTGCTTGTGGATCACCCGGAATGGCGGCAGAGGCGGGATGCCAAGGTTCCTGAGGCGCCTGGATCTGGTTGCATGGTGAATCCTGGTTTCGCTGATGCACTCAGGGAGCGTCTTGTCTCCCGTGTCAAAGAGTATGACATCGATGGCTACCAGTTTGATGGATGGTACCAAAGCACATTCTGTTGTTGTGAGGGTTGCCGGAGCCTCTATCAGGCCGAATGTGGCAAGGCGGTTCCAGATAATACTGAGCAATCGAATGTGGAGTTCCGCCGGTATGTTGCTTGGAGAAATCAAAAGCTCTTTGAGAACCTGGTCAAGCTGCGGAATGCCGTGAAAGCGGTCAAGCCCGATTTCGCCTTGGTCAACTGGAACAATAACGATGCCTGTGGGGCGGCGCCGAGTTGGATGCCTGAATCGTTAAACTGCGTGGCGGACTGGACCAATAAAGAGTGGTGGTCTTCTTTCGATGTCTATTCAGTCTGGCTTGAGAAGCGTCTCAGAGGCTCCTCGGGAGATGAGCGGGCCCCCGGCATTCAACCCTATATGTTCATGCGCTGGATGAAAGATATCGAGTCAGGAGTCTTTCATGGTTCCAGCACGCCATCGGCGGAACTGAGGTACCGTCTCCATGAGATCATGACCATGGGTGGGCTTCCGATCACTTGGCCGGGAGCGCGCGCTGGATGGACTGAGAACGATTGGAATCAGTTTGTGGATGACTACATTTCAGTGGTTCCCTACGTGCAGGGAACCAAATCCGTGAAGTATGCCCTCTGCATCGATTCTTACACCACACTTCAGAATGCTATGGTAACCACCACGAATCGGGCCTTTCATGAAGGCGAGGGGCAGGAGCTTGACCAGATTGTGGGAGCTCATCGCGGGGGAATCGCTCGAGTGTTGCTCGAGGAACATATCCCGTTTGATATCGTCTCCGAACACAACCTGACGCCAGCTCTCTTGGATTCCTACAAGGTGGTCATCCTTCCCAACAACTCCTGTGTCTCCGGGAGAATTGTGGAGATGATCAGTGACTATGTGAAACGAGGCGGAGGGTTGGTGGCGACTTTTGAGACTTCCCTTTTCGACGAATGGGGTGGCCAAAGGAAGGATTTCGCCTTGGCTGATCTCTTTGGCGCGCACTATCGTGCCACCTCGAATACTGGTCCATCCCGCATTGGATTTGCTCCGGGCACCGATCATCTCCTCCTTCAGGATCCCACCTTGAAAGGTCTCATGGGAACTCAAGGCAATACCACTTATTGGGGGGCCTTTGTGCGTGTTGAAACCGCAACTGATACAGTCTCTCCCCTGACTGGGTTGGATGTGAAGAATGAGAAAGATGCATCTCTCAAGGCATGGAATCCTCTTGTCCTTTCGGAAAGGGAGAAGGGGAGGGTAGCCTATTTTCCCTCAGCAATGGATGCGGCCTACTTTGAGGCTGGCTATCCCTATCAGCGCTTGCTCATGGGTGATGCCATCCGTTGGGCCGCCGGAGAAAAACCATCAATCAGTGTGGAAGCCCCCATGTGTGTTTTCGCGGGCTACTACACTAAGGATAATCAGGGAAAGCCGGAGACGATCATCCACCTTCTGAATGGAATCAACTCCACCACTGGCCATGGCTCGAAGAACGAAAAGGAGATGGCCATGCGTGAAGAGGTTATCCCGGTTTCAGGCATCAAAGTGTCTTTCTCGGAAACCGCTCCCAAAGAAGTCCACTTTCTTCCTGATAACGTTCAACTCGAAGTCCAAGGTTCGCAGGGAACTTGGTCAGTGATGATCCCCCCGCTAGCCCTACACGGAATAGTTGTGGCGAAGCACTGATTTTTAGCATACCCATATTCCTTGCAGCCTGTTGAAGAACTCGAAGTTCTGCTGGCTCCACGGTCACCCTCTTTTTCAACAGACTGCAAGGATCCTTGTTGAACTGGTTGTTCACCGAATCGGACCTCACCCCCTGAGGGATGACACCCACACGTTTTTCATCGGCGATATCTCTATTTCATCGGAAGAAGTAAGATGCCATCTTGACTCGATGGGTTCCGGATTCATCGGACCGGTGCAACTCACACCGTTGAGCCGCCCGGGGATGACCACCGGGACCAATGTGGAGTGGAGTTGAAGAGGTCATAGACTGACGGCATTGGCCGGTGGCGTGGAGTTGAATGTGAATCGTCGAGAAAAGGAATAGATGATGAGCATTGCCAAACTTATGGTACCGTTGATCGTGGCCGGGTTGCTGTATGGAAATGCCGCTTGGGCGGTGGAGCAAGAAACATCTTCCCAAGATGACTTGGAAAAGGGGTTTGTGACACTCCCACATGAGGCCAAGCCCTGGGTCTACTGGTGGTTTGAGGGTGGGTATGGCCATCCTGAGGGAATGGCCCGCGACATTGCCGCGATGAAAGAAAAGGGCATCGGCGGGGTCATGCATATGCAGACCATCAACTCCGGTGGTCTGCCCCTGCCACAAGAACCTAAAATGCTCAGCCCAGAATGGGATGCGTGGTTCGGTGAAATGCTTCGCCTGGGCCATGAAGGTGGAATGAGTCTCTCCGCCAGTATCCTCGACGGCTGGTCGCATGGCGGTTGGTGGATCGGCAAGGAGGATGGCGCGAAACAACTGGTCTATTCCGAGACACAAGTGGATGGTCCCTCCACGATCCAAGCGCCCTTGCCACAACCATTCACCCGCCTGGATGTTTATCATGACGTGGCTGTGGTGGCCTATAAGGAGAAAAACTCCCGGCCTCTCGCTCCCTTACAGGTTACCTCAAACAATGTAAGGGGCGGATATTGTGGGGAGGAGAATTGGCCAGCGATCCATGCCATGGATTTTGATCAGCATACTTACTGGCGGATCCAGACACCCTGTACGCCAGAAAATCCCGCAATCCTCGACCTGAAGTATGCACAGCCGGTAAAGGCTGTCTCGGCTCTGTTACAAGTGATGCCCTTTGACGGGCCGGCGGAAGGCGAACTACAGGTTTCCGATGATGGTAAGGCGTTCCGTCGAGTATGCGAATTTACGATGCAGCTGAGAGAGAACAAGGAGTTGACCTTTCCAGAGACCACTGGATCGGTTTTCCGTCTGATCATTCGGCGCGCCTATGGCGCTGACATGGATCTCGCGGAGTTTCAGTTGTTCCGGGCTGGTGATACACATTATTACAGGCCTGGAATCAAATGGTGGGAATTCAAGTCTGGTAATCGCGCCTGGTGGGGATGGCCACCGAATCCCTATGAGGCGTTGGAAGAAGTGGACTCCTATAATCACCCCGGCGATCTCACCACCACGGAATTAGTCGATCTGTCATCGAAACTGAAACCGGATGGCACACTTGACTGGCAGGTCCCGGTGGGCCGTTGGACTGTGTTGCGCTTTGGCTGGACACCACTCGCTGAGCCAGCCCGGATGGGAAGTGGCGGCTATGAGGCCGATGTGCTTAACACCAAGGCCGCTGATTTAATGATGGATACCGCGGCGAAAAGGATGCATGAACTAAGCGTTGCAAAGGCGGACAACGCTCCGATTCTGTTCCACACCGACAGTTGGGAAATAGGTGCGGGCGGTAAGGGGCAGCAGCCCACCTGGACCAATGATTTCCGTGAGCAATTCCAGAAACGCCGTGGGTATGATCTGCTGCCCTATCTGCCCGCACTCGCCCGCCAGATCGTGGACAACCACGAGACCACGGAACGTTTTCTACGAGATTACCGCGATACCATTGCTGACTTGCTGGCTGATTACTACGGCCATCTGCAGAAGCGTGCGCACGAGATGAACGGTGGGATCAATTCCGAGTCTGGTTATGGCAGTTACCCTCACCCTCACATGGATGGCCTGAAGATCTTTGGACGCGCCGACCGCCCCATGGCTGAGTTCTGGCATCCCTTCGGAACATACAGTTCAGAATACTTGCAATATGTCGACATCATGCGTACCACCGCCTCCGGAGCGAGGATTTATGGTAACCGTTTTGTGCAAGCAGAGACACTCACCTTCAATCCCACGGCTGGCTTGTTCACCCCTCCCTCGCAGTACCGGCGTACCTTGCATGAGGCTTGGGCACGTGGGCTGAATCAGGCGGTGGTACACAAGTACACTCATCAACCCATTGAAACCAAACCGGGGATGCTCGATTACGATATATTCAACCGCAATTTCTCCTGGTGGCCGTTGGCCGATGGAATACTCGGTTACATGGGACGCTGTCAGTATCTTTTACAGCAAGGCGATTTTGTGGGTGATGTCCTTTACTTTGTGGGAGAAGGGTCCACGCGCTATGTGCCTGGCCGGGAATTTCTGAATCCATCATTGCCGCAGGGGTATGACTACGATGGCATCAATACGGAGGTCCTGCTTACACGCTTATCGGTAAAGAATGGAATGCTGCATTTACCCGCTTGTAAAGCAGAGCCAGGCGCTCAAAGCGGTGATGGAATGCACTACCGCTACCTGGTTCTCTGCGAACCGCAGTGCCGGACCATGTCACCAGCGGTGCTAGAGAAAATGGCGGATCTTGTTAAGGAAGGCGCTACGCTGATTGGACAACCTCCTCAAGCTGCTCCAGGTCTGTCGGACCGTGCGGTTGCTGATGCGAAGGTTACAGCAATAGCCATCGGACTATGGGGTGAAAGACCGAGTGAGAGTGGCGAACGACAGATAGGGCAGGGACGTGTGATCTGGGGCCGGCCATTCGAAGAGATCGTGCAAACAGATGGTCTGAAGGGCGACATGGAAATGACTCCACCGGAACTGTTCCCCATTCGACCAGGATTGGGAGAGGCCAAATGGATCTGGCATTCTGAAGATGATCAGAATCCTCCTCCCTGCGAACGTTTCTTCCGCTCTACGATAGAAATCCCCGAAAAGTGTACTGTTAATAATGCCCGGCTAACCATGACTGCTGACAATGAATTTGTGCTTTCGTTGAATGGAATGGAAATCTGCCGTGGAGATCGTTTTAATCAGATCATTGATGCTGACATTCCCCTCTCATTATTTCACAGTGGAAAGAATGATGTCCGCGTACGTGCCATTAACGGCGGTGATGGTCCCAATCCAGCCGGACTGATTGTCAATATTCATGTTGGCGTGGAAGGCCGGGGGAGAATCGGTTGCACGACTGGAAGGACTGTATGGGAATCCAGCACTGGGAATGACAATTGGATTACGGTAAAAGTACTAGGACAATTTGGTTGTGACCCCTGGGGCTCCATTAAGCGGCCACCGGAAGCTACCAGTCTTACCTGGATTCATCGGCGTACACAGGATGCTGATATCTTTTTTTTGGCCAATCCAGTTACCCAGCCGGTGGATGTGACGGTCACAGTACGGGACAAGTTTACCAGGAGCCAACTTTTCGATCCTTTGGATGGAAGTATCCGGGATTTGCCGGAAACGCGAGTGGAATCCGATGGCCGTACAGCAATCCCTTTGCATTTTGAATCGGAACAGGCTTTGTTCTTGGTATTACGCGATGGCGAGGAGACAATCGCCCATGGCAGGAATTTTCCACAGATTAAACCCATTGTGAATGTGGAGGGTCCCTGGCAGGTGACATTCGATGCGCAGTGGGTCAAACCCTTACCGGTCTCATTCCCGCCAGACTCAAAGGAGTTGACAGTCAAGTTTGACCGGTTGGACGACTGGAGATGGTACACCGGGGAGGGCATTCGAAACTACAGTGGTCTGGCCACTTACCGGGCGGTTATTGATGCGACCGGAACTACCGGTGACCAACTAATGTATATGGAGACCGGCCTGGTTAAGGAAATGGCACGGGTAATTATTAACGGACAAGATCTGGGTGTGGTGTGGAGTCCGCCGTGGCGGGTGAGGATTCCTGAAGGTTTGCTCAAGGAGAAGCGTAATGAACTGCAGATTATCGTGGCGAACACCTGGAATAACCGTTTGGCCGCTGATAATGCACTACCGGAAAACGAACGGCTAACCCATGTAGGTCATAATCTTCATAACTCAGCCGCACAACAAGGATTACAGCCAGCAGGACTACTCGGTCCGGTGCGGATCTTGGTAGCGGAATAGTTCCAGGTGAGGAGTCCATAAACAGACACAGAGGGGAATGAGATGACAATTGATCTGGTTGACAGGATCTCAAACGTGTATTCTCACACGGATGTCCATGAAAAGCCCATTATTCTGTCTCAGGAGGTGCATCCATGTCTATGAAACTTGCAATCGATGGTGGCTCGAAGGCAGTTACCAATAAGCTCACCGGCTGGCCGCAGTTTGATGAGAATGCGATCAAGATGGTTGAGCAGGTCCTGAAGTCAGGCAAGGTTAACTATTGGACTGGCCCCCGGGGTATGGAATTCGAGAAGAAGTACGCAGCCTGGCAGGGTAGCAAGTATGGAATCAGTGTTGCAACCGGTACGGCCGCACTACATGTGGCTCTCTCGGCGCTGGGAATTGGTCCTGGCGATGAGGTTATCGTGCCAAGTTACACTTTTATCGCCTCCAGTTTCTCCATCGTCCAAGCAGGCGCAATTCCTCGTTTTGCTGATGTCAACATCGACGATCATTGCATCAGCATTGAATCGGCCGGAAAACTGGTGAACGCTCGGACTAAGGCCATTATGCCGGTCCACTTATACGGCAATGTTTGCGACATGGACAAGGTCAACGAGTTTGCCAAGAAGCACAATCTCTTCGTTGTCGAAGACAACGCCGAGGCATTCGGTGGTTCGTACAAAGGAAAGAAGACGGGAACACTGGGAACGATGGCCGCGTGCAGTTTCTGCCAGAATAAAACTTTCACTACCGGTGGCGAAGGTGGCATGGTCACCACGGATAACGAAGACCTGGCCTGGGAGGCACGCAGCTTCCGTGACCATGGCTACAACGTCAAAGAACGGTTGAACCTGCTCGAGCTTGAACAGAGGCTCCCCTATATACACGACCGGGTCGGCTGGAACTACCGCATGACTGAAATGCAGTCCGTGATCGGACTAGCCGAGCTTGAAAGGATCGACAGCTGGAACATGCCAACCCGGAAACGCAACGCACATATCCTAATGGATGCGCTGGGAGAGCTGCCTCAGATCAAGTACATGCCGATTGACACTGAAGAACGCCAGAATGGATGGTTTGTCACGGCATTTTCTCTGGACATTGAAAACATGAATTGCAACATTGCTCAATTCGTGGCGGCGGCGGGGGCCGAGGGCGCGCCCTGCTGGAAGGTCTTCTGGCCGCAGTGCCACACGGAGAAAGCCTTTACACAAAAACGCGGTTTCGGCGATTCCGGTTTTCCGTTCACATCGAAAGAGTACACCAATCCGGACAGTACGGATTACTCAAAGGTGGAGATACCCAACGCGCTTTGGCACCAGGACCACACCTTTACCTGCTTCGCTTATCCCACCTTCACTGAAGAGGATATGCAGCAAATCGCGAATGCTCTGGTGAAGGTGATCAAGGCCTACGCTGCATAATAAGCAGTTGAAAAGGCATGAGAAATAGGGTTCTATTCATCAAACATCTTTAGTACGGAGTGGTTTCGACATGCCTGGCCTCAAGGTTGGGATCGCCCAAGTTGATTATGCGCCGCCTGTCGGTCTACCGCTGATGGGGCACCTTCGTGAAGACTACGCTTCCCGAGGGATTCACGATCCACTTTTTTCAAAAGCGATTGTATTTGCTAACAAGAAAGGGGAGAGACTGGCTGTCCTTTCGGTGGATGTGTGTATGCTCACCCGCCAACAGGCGGGAATGATGCGTGATCATATCGCATCCCAGACTGACATTCCTCCTGGAAGGATTCTGATCGCCGCCACACACATCCACAGCGGACCGGCAACAATGGGCGTTTATGCCGCTCCCAAAGCGGATGATGCAGCCATTGAAGCCTTTCTGAAGAGAGCCGCCGGGGCTGTTCTCAAAGCCAGTGAGAATCTACTCGAAGCGGCTCTCCGGGTCGGATATGCACGGGAAGACCGTCTCTCCTTCAACCGCCGTATGAAAAACAAGGACGGTAAGACACAGATGAACTGGGAATCCCTCGATCCAGATTCTATTTCAGAGGTGTTGGGACCCATCGATCCCCAAATGGTCGTTCTGCTCATCGAACGGCATAACGAACCTGCCGCGGCCATCGTTAACTTCGCTCTGCATCCGGCAATATTGGATTACACAAATTGGCTCTATTCGGCCGGTTGGCCAGGTTATATGGCGGAGGGATTGAAGAAGATAATTGGACCGGATTTTATCACCCTGTTCCTCAATGGTTGTTGTGGCAATATCAACCACATCGATTACCGGGATCGTAGTGGGGATGGTGGATACCGGATGACTCAACGGGTGGGCTACATGCTGGCAGCTGCTGCCAAGGAAGCCATCAACCAGGCTGTTGAGGTTGTTGGAAATGATCTATCTGTTATGAGGGAGATTGTCCCTCTGCAGCGTATTCATATCAGCGACAGAGATTACCAATGGGCCTTGGGGGCTCTGGAATCCAGTAAGCCGGCCGGGGGATTGGATGGCCTTCCTCCTGAACACATCGCGCCCACCTGGATTGAGATGCGAAAATTACAAGATCACATTGATGAGGTAGAGGTGATGGCCCTTCGTGTTGGGAACATTGGAATTGCAGCGCTACCAGGAGAAATCTTCTGTGAATTGGGGCTGTCCATGAAAGAACAGTCACCTGCCAAGCACACAATGGTTGTCGAGCTTGCGAACGAAGCGGCAGGATATTTCCCCACCCAAGACGCCTTCGGCCAAGGGGGGTACGAGGTCACTCCTGGAGCCACAAAGTACATGCCAGGCTCGGGTGAGATGCTGGTGGAATCAGCAATGCGGCAATTGAAACAGTTGTTCGGAAATTGAAAGGCATGTGTCAAGGGAAATCACGGTGCAGGTCTGAACAATTGGAGGGAAAGAATTATGACTGAGAGAATTGGGTGGGGTGTTATCGGTTCCGGTGGCATCGCAAGAAGAAGGACAATTCCCGAGGGAATCATTCCAGCATCGAACGCCAGACTTGTTTCGGTTTACGATGTCAACGATGAAATCAACAAGGCAGTCGCTGCCGAGTCTGGAGCGAATGCCGTATCTAGCATTGAAGAATTGCTTGATTCGGATATCCAAGCGGTTTATGTGGCTTCGCCGGTTCATCTACACTTTGATCATGTGATGACCTGCGCGCAAGCAGGAAAGAACGTGCTTTGTGAGAAGCCACTCGGTATGAATATCGAAGAAGCGGAGAAGATGGTCTCGGAATGCTCGGAACAGGGACTGAAATTGGGGTCAGCATTCATGATGCGTTTCCTCGCCCAGCACCAACAAGCACTCAAGATGATTCAGGACGGGAGAATTGGCCAACCGGTTTATACTCGTGCGCAGCTGTCTTGTTGGTATCCACCCATTGAAGGAGCTTGGCGTCAGAAATTGCTGCTTGGAGGTGGTGGTTCCCTTATCGATATGGGTGGTCACTGCATTGATTTGCTTGAAATGTTCTTTGGTAATGTAAAACGGGTGAGTTGTTTTGTGAACTGCACTGTCCACGGTTATGAGTCGGAAGATAGCGCGGTGGCGATGCTGTCCTTCGACAATGGGGCCATCGGGACGGTAGATGCTTTTTACTGTATTCCCGATAATAGCAGCAAGAACGTTCTCGAGATTTATGGATCGCGCGGTAGCATCCTTGCCAAGGGAACGATCGGCCAAGGCGAAGCAGGTGAGATGATTGCATTCCTCAAAGAAGAGGATTCCGTTTATGATGCCCGGCAGGCTCGTACCGTTTCCGGCGGTAACGTTATCTCGCCAACCCCGGTGAACACCTACAAGGCGGAAATCGAAGAGTTCAGTGGGGCGCTACTTGAAAATCGTGATCCGATGGCCGGCCCCCAGGTTGGCCTCAGAAGCCAGAAAATCCTAACCGCCTGCTATGAATCCTCCAAGACCGGCAGGGCAATTGAGATCGAATAGACTCAATCCATATCAGGCAGTTGCTGTAAGGTCTGTAGAATCAGCTCATTGCGTAATACATGTATACACTTTTCAAAAGGATTCGCTCAGGAGAGAGAACCCCCTGATACTCCTTGGAAAAAGAGAGGTGGATCAGAGCCCCCGCCATATAAGGAACAATAGTAAATAGCAATGTAGCTCTCTGCCGCCACCCAACGGGGTGATGGACTGTGTCTCTCTCAGATTGTAATGTTCTCGTAAGGTCCATTGACTATACTTTATTTGTGAAGGCCTCAATGACATGGGATGTGAAGCGAATGGGGGGTCTGAAGACTAAGATCTACTCGGACTTCAACGTAACAAAGGAAACTAGGATTCGTGAATGTGGGAGCATCACCCGCTCTGAGATGGAAGGTCTGATAATGTCTATAGAGAGGGGGAAGCTTCCAATGTCGACTGTTTTGAAGCTGATCCAACCGGTGATTGTTTCCTCGTCTTGTTAAACTTCACCCAGTAAAATGAGTTGGGAGCTCCTGTCGGATTGTGGTTCGATGGAAGAAAAGGGAGTTGGACATGATACTTGGAGTAATGGGAGGGAAGACTTTATCGAGCTCTTCCGAGTTCCGGTCAACTGGATTCCAGTGTGCATGGTTACTGGGATTGGTTCTCGTTTGTATTTCAAGCCTCGAATTCGCTTGGTCATCGGAAAGCGACATCCACATCAATGAGATTCTCTACCACCCCGCCAGCAGCAACACGGGCGGGGAGTTCGTGGAACTCTACAACTCCGGCCAGGTTGCTGTTGATATATCGGGATGGTCATTCACAGAGGGTATCTCATATACATTTCCGCAGGATTCGATCCTAACCGGAGGCGATTACATTGTGGCCGTGGAGAATTCCACGGCGGCGGCGAGTTTTTATGGAATCACCAATGTGGCTGGGCAATACGAAGGGAAGCTGAGTAATGGTGGGGAGAGGATCACTCTTGTGGATGAGGAGGGGAGAGTGATTGAGTCCTTTACCTACGGCGATTCCTCGCCCTGGCCAACAAGTGCTGATGGAGATGGCCCATCTCTGGAACGCATTGACCAACGGTTTGATGAAGACTTCCCGGGCAGTTGGCGGAGTGGATCTGCTTATTCTCCCGGCCGTCAAAACCGTTTATTGGAATCCCTCGAATCGAATGTCATTCTCAACGAGATCTATTACCACCCAGTGGTCGGCTCAGAGACCGCTGAACACGTCGAACTCTTCAACCGGGGCAGTTCGACAGTCAACCTGGGAGGATGGTCACTACGTGGGGGGATTGAGTTCTTTTTCACCGCCGGTACAGAGCTGGCACCAGGAGATTACCTGATTCTCACTAAATCCGTGTCCGATTTCGAGATTGCATTTCCGACAGCGACGGTAACGGCATTAGGGGGGTATGATGGTTGGCTTTCAGACAAGGGCGAGACAATTGCTCTTTTGACTCCTGATCAGCTTCTTGCCGATGAAGTGAGCTATCTTGATCGTGGGCTCTGGCCGGAAGGACCGGATGGAGAGGGATCTTCTCTTGAACTGAGGAATCCATGGCTTGATAACTCTTGGCCCGAGAGTTGGGCTGCAAGTATGCCGGGAGGTTCTCCAGGAAGAGCCAACTCTGCTTATGAGGCCAACCCTGCTCCGATCGCGGTTGTTTTGAAACACGACCCACCCTTGCCCGGTCCCAGCCAGCCGGTGAATGTGACAGTCCGGGCTTTTGACAATGCGGGGATCTCACAGCTCCGCCTTTTTTATGGTATTGACAGTCCCGTTAATGAACTGGAAATGTTTGATGATGGTCATCATGGTGACGCTCTTGCAGGTGATGGTATCTTCGGTGCCACCATCCCACCGCACATACAGTGGACCATTGTACAGTTTTATGTATCAGTGACTGATGACACGGGGAAAGTCACTATTAGCCCTTCGTCGGCGCCTGCTCAAAACTGCCTCTATCTGGTAGATGTTCCTGTCGAGCAAGGAACACTCCCCCTGTATCGAATCATCATGACCAAGGCCGATCTGGCTACGCTTCGAAGCCGTGATATCTACAGTAATGACCTCCTCAACTGTACCTTCATTGCGGATGATCAGATCTTCTATACAAAAAGCATTCGCTACCGTGGTTTTAGTGCCCGCTTGGCGGCTACAAAGTCCTACAGGATCGATTTTCCTGCAGGAGATACTTTTGATAACATCACCGAGCTTAATCTGAATGGTAATAACGTCACCTATCAGGCATTGGGTTGGGATTTTGCACGAAGGTTTGGGGGGATTTTCCCACCGGACACCAAGCTCGTTCAACTCTACATTAACGATCAGTATTATCCCATTTATTTACAGATCGAAGGTGTGGACAACGATTACCTTTCGAGAAACTTTCCCGGTGATGATCATGGTAACCTTTACCGTGGCGATCACACCGCGGACTTAAGTTATCTCGGGACTAATCCTGACGCTTATCATCAAGATGATCCCATTCACCCGACAGGTTACCTGAAAAAGACCAACATGGAGGAGATGGACTATTCGGATATCATCGAGCTGACACGTGTATTCGCCCAAACACCGGACAGCGAATTTCCGAGTGAGATTTCAAAGTTGGTTGATGTTGAACAATGGATGCGTTTCTTTGCCTTTCACAATGTATTAGGGAATATGGAGGGGGGCATCTATCTGGAGACTGGAGATGACTATTATCTCTATCACCGTCCCTCTGATGGCCGGTTTGTGATCATGCCCTGGGATCTGGATGCAACCTTTCAGGATGCAGACATGGTGGTGCTACGGCAGGTTCTGCCCAGGGTCAGAAGGCTGGTCCGGGATCCCGCCTTTGTCCGGTACTACTATGCTAGCCTTGATGATGCCATGAAGAGGGCTTTTACTCTCCGGTCAGTCCGTAAATCAATGGTGGATTATCGTGGAATACTGCCGGATGTCAGTCTGACAACAGTGGATACTTTTACCAAGGAGAGGAATGCATACCTTGAGGGTGCTATCCCCCAACGACTAACCTATGACAGCGGAGAAACGATTGGAGCGAGTACGGTTGAGGAAGAAATCAACATCCCCGCGAGCTCATCGTGGTACTTTTTCAGGGGTAAAAGCGAACCATCCAATGGAAACCTTCAATGGACGATGACAGATTATGACGACTCGGGCTGGGAGAGCGGACGTACCGGTATAGGTTATGGAGATGGAGATGATACGACCTTACTGACAGACATGAAATGGAATTATCTGTCGATTTATCTCCGCAAGGGATTCTACGTGACAGATCCCTCCCGGGTGAAGCAATTATTTTTAAGAATCGACTACGATGATGGTTTCATCGCCTATCTGAATGGATCTGAAATCGCACGCCGGCAGATGGGGGAGACCGGGACATTTGTAGCGTATAATTCTCCCTCCACAGGTGAGTATGAGGCTGGGACTCCGGAGACGATTGATGTGTCTTCATTCCTGTCCTTGCTCCAGACCGGAAATAATGTTCTGGCGATTCAAGTCCACAACATGTCCCTCACCGATACGGATGTGAGTATGATGCCTGAATTAACTTCAAGCGCGACAGGCATACCCACCCGCTACAAGTTTGCCTTCCCAACGAGTGCGGCGCATCTCTGTGGTCATGCGAATGCGGCTCACACGGTGGCTGTGCTCGTGAATGGTGTGACTGCTGAATGGGAGCCGCAGTATGCGGTATGGGGAGGGGATGTAATACTGGAGCCAGGGATGAATGAGGTTCATTTGGAGACGATTGACGAGAATGGAGAAACCGGGGAAACACTTACTCTGCCGGTCTACCACTACACCGTTACCACCCCCGTAAACACGATCCTTCCTGGAGCGAATCGCTGGTCCGCTGATCAGTCTCCCTACTTTGTACCGGATAATTTGACTGTTCCCTCCGATTCTCAACTAATCATAGATCCGGGTACGGTGGTATTCTTTAATGAGGGAGTCATCCTGGATGTCAGCGGAGATATTACCGCCTCTGGAAGTCAGACCGCGCCCATCCATTTCTTGCCGTGGCGGTACTCCCCTTGGGATCGTATCGAAGTGAATTCCGCGACGGGAGATGCGCGCTTCGAGCATTGTGTATTCCAGGACTCGCTGGCGGGGGGAGTCGGCAATACTGCCTTCATCGCGGCTCTGACAGTCCATGGTTCTCACGTGGATGTGGATCACTGTGTCTTCAGAGATGTGGCCAAAGGTTTTCAGATTGACACCGGTGGAGACTTCACCATTACGAATAGCCTGTTCATCAATACAACCGAAGCCTTCCATTCGGATGTATGCTATGGAATCATCGACTCTTGTACTTTTATCAATACAATTGGTTATGCGGATTCCATTGACTTCGATGGAGCAATATCTCCTCCACCGCAGATAATCAATTGCCGGTTCCAGAATGGTGATGACGATTGTATCGATACAGATCACACCAATATGCTGATCGAAGGAAACGTCATATCTGGATATGATGGTGATGATGGTAAGGGGATTTCTCTGGAGGGAGAGTCGACTCCAACATTGAGGAACAATGTGATTTATGGGTGCGATGTCGGCGTCTCCATCAAGCATCACTGCTCACCAATTCTTGACCATGACACCATTGTCGATAATAGGATTGGGATCCACTCCTATGAGAAATACGGTGGCTGGGGACATGGATATGGTACCATGACAAGCTCGATAGTCTGGGGCAACGATACGGATGTCCTGCTTGACATAGATTCCAGTTTGAATTCTTCTTTCAGCAATTTCTCACAGGAGATGTATGGTGAAGGAAATATCAGCAGCGATCCTCTCTTTGTAGACCCCGTGAATCGAAATTATAATCTGCTTACCGGATCGCCCTCACTGGGAACAGGTGAATATGGAACTGATATGGGGGCCCTCGGACAGACCATTCCTAGCGTACCGACTCCAACCCCGACGCCCTCTGCCACCCCCAGTCTGATATCAACCAACACACCCACCCCAACGCCGACGGAGAAAATCACAACAATCGAGCAATGGAGTGAATATTGAGTGTTGATCTGAATGTGAATAAGGATTTTTCATGAGAACTGTCAGGTGAGGCGGAACATCCCGTAACTAACGCGGTTCTACAATATGTTTAGGGAAGGGATTGGTATTAGCGGTTGAGGTAATGGCTGTTCCGAGCCACGCAATTGTTTGTCCCAGATGTTTCATATTTTGCATGGCCTCATCGTCATCAAGAACTTGTCCTTTCTCAAGCCCCATACCGAGGTTCCAGTACAAAGATCCAGGGACAATCATTGAAGACATCAAAAACAGGTGATTGATCGAGTCGAATACATGGGTACCACCACCACGGCGGACGGCCACGACTGCGGCTCCGATCTTTCCGCTGAATAGCCCACCGTTGGCGAATGAAACGAAGCCAGCCCGGTCGATCAGAGCTTTCAATTCGGAGGTCATATCGGCGAAATAGGTCGGAGAGCCAAGTATTATTGCATCGGCCGCGCACATCAGTTCAAGGTACTCATTCACAACATCCGTGTCGTTAAAGCACCGTCCATTCTGCTTTTCGAAGCACTTATGACAAGCAATGCAACCCCGTACAGGTTTCCCGCCAATTTGCCGGTACTCGGTACTCCAGCCAGCGTTATCAAGAGTCTCGAGTACCTTTTTTAGCATGATTTCCGTATTTCCACCTCGCCGGGGGCTTCCATTTATGGCGATAGCTTTCATGATATACTCCTTTTGGTATGGTAAGGGTCGGCCAAATCTTGCCTGGATAGTAATACGGTAGACGATAAGAAAACAGAGCAGTTTGAAAGAACACTGATGCGTTCCTTCGAGTCTTTCATTTCACACTCAATATCAGCAACCCAATTGGACTCCCATTCTTTGAAGAAATGCTTTTCCGTGATCCAAGAGACTTAGCAGCGCCGGGCTGTCTCTGCGATTGCTAGCACCTTGGGTCACGACACTAGAAACCCTTCCAGACCTGTGTTCATCAATTTCTCAGTAGTCCTCTGGCATTATTATGTCTTCACAACACATTTTACCCATGACAATTGATGTGGACAATATACCATCCGGTACTCTCCACAGGTCAATATGTTGCCACTGGTGAGCTGTACGGGGCTTGTGGACCCACTTCCCACAGCCTCTGGATAGTCTATAACACCCTCCTCACCCGGTACTTTTTATCGTCGTCACCCGGTATTTCTAATTGTCGCAGATCATGGGACTGAGAGGAGGACTACTCAAATGCAAGATTGAGGTGCTCTCCATAGTCCAGAAAATGGGGAGCACCATAGCCAGTCTATTCTCATGATAGATTCGTGGCTTTAAACAGGAGCAGTTCGGAAGACATGATGGCTTCAAGACGAAGTTGGATTCCGTTCTCGATCAAGTCGACACCACTGCGAATGATTTTTTCTCCTGAACCATCGAAAGTGACCTCATATATGTGGTCACGTTTGAGACCACGAGGTTTGAAGAGATAGTCGGCGTTTCCTGAGGAAAATGCACGATGAACGATGGTAGCCCAGCCCCGTTCCCCACCGGGTGAGGCATACTCCATGGCGAACCAGGGATCCTCCCAGGGATTTGCTCCTGTCAAGAAGGATGGATTATGGTGGAAAACCAGGCTTACAGGGAGAATGGGACAGATGAAGGTCTTGTAAATTTCGGCATAATGACGGCATTGATCGCGCACAACGGGAGATAGTTCCGCCAGCGATGGGGCGATTCCAGTGACATGTTGAGGCATGGCGAGGGTGTAATTGACCCGCAAGTAGGTGTCGAGAGGACCTCGTTCTTTGGCCGTGCCATATCCCACTTCGATGACTTCTGGAGGGATGCATAAAGTTTTTCCGGCCAAGAGCCCAATCATGTTTTGTGGAGGGCCCTCGGAGGTATTTGTTTCATCAAAGAGTTCGAAAGTCCCAATATCTTCCCGTGTGCCGCAATTAGCACATTGTTGGAGGACTACTTGTGGAAAACGGCCGCGTAAACCTTTCCAGACTTTTGCCCAATTCTCGTAGTACCGCCAGAAGCAGCTCTCCTTGAACCCCTCGCGCTCTTCGGATACCCAGTCAGTCACATAAAAAGCACTGTCCTTTGTGTCATAGAGTTGGCTCTGGTCAGGAATAAACTCATTCCGGTACAGATCCGGACCATAATCTCGGATTACTCTACAGAGTTCATTTTCCATGTACTTCGCCGGTTCTGGCTGGTAGAGCTTCATAATGTTCTGATCGGCGAACCAGTCCGGTTGTTCTTGTTTGATGGGAGATTTGGACCAGTCGCACCGCCCGCCCTCGACCTCGGTTTGGAGACCGAAGAGCAAGCCTTTTCCATGCGCATATTCGATCAGAGGTCTCAGTCCATTGGGAAAGCGTTTGGAAGAGGGGATCCATTCTCCATAATTGTCATACCAGGGGCAGTCCAGAAGGAAGACCTCACATCCGATCTCGGCTGCCACATCAATGCTCTTCTTGATGTTTTCTTCATTGAATTGTTCACCGGTGAAATAGCCCTGATCGCCGGGAGTATTGTATTGAATCCGCCAAGCCCGGGTGGGATCACGGGGTGGGAGTACAAACTGGCGTATGTGTTTGTGCATGGTCTGGACCACCTCGTCCAGTGTCCCAGCGATGTGTCCCAGGTGAAGGGCAGGAGTTTTAATGGTCTCTCCAGCTGAGATAACGCGAAGGGCATCTTTGGCTCGTGGTCCCATTTCAAACATGACCCCGGCATTAGCTTTATCGGGGTCATTTATGCAATCGAACCGGATCTGGTAGTTGGCGCTCCAGGCCAAATGGCCGATGAAGTACTCGCCGCCATACTCACTTCTCGCCATGAAAAAGGGATCGTCATATCCATTTGCATACTGGTTCTCAATGGTGGTAGTTCCATCCGGAAGAGATTTCCATGCAAATGACATCCATGGATAGGAAGTGCTGATGGAATAGGGCGAGTTCATCTTGAGAGGAGGGGCATCCCATAGACGTGAGGAAAATGGGGAGAGCTCCACGAGTGCAATAGGTTGGTTCGATGTATTGGTGATTTCGAGCCAACGAACGAGAACCGGAATGGGGCTGAGCTGAGTATGAATCCGTACACCAAGCTGATTGGATGGATTGTCGATCTCAACTACAAAGTGACGGGTTCCCTGGGGTCCGCCGGGCATCTCCTGAGATGCCACCCACTGCCAGCCGGTGTTGACGATGGTTGCGGTTGCATCAGAGGGATTCTTTTTAATTGCGATCTTGAAGGCTGGAGATGACCACCTCCAGTAAGGAAAGTTAATCCGTCCATCAGTAGCCCAGTACCGTCCAACCCACTGTCCATTTACTAATCCCTCCACATAGAGGGTTTTCCCGGAGGTGAAACGGACCTCGTGCTCCGGTCCGTTATCGGATTTGATCGCGATGAACGGATCTTCCTGTGTAGAAGCAGAGCTTATTTGTAGCAATAACAAAACACAAATGAGACCACATTTAAGATATTGCATGTGTTTCTCCAATCTATGATCTCAATGTAACTGGAGTTTCACCGCGCCTCAAAAAGAAGGATCTCTGATGAAAGATCGCCTCTGTTCTCGATCACGATGCCCTCTTGCTGTAAGTGGTAACCATTCACCACGGCCTTTGCTCCAGTGCTATCGAAAGTGACACTGTAGGTTTTTCCTTGATCCAAACCGTGTGGTATAAGGATATAGTTCTCGGGCTCTCCGGATTTCAGCCGGATGACCGTGGCCCATCCCTTTGCTTTATCAGGCGAGGTGAACTCCATGGCGAACCAGGGACCATCCTCAACCCCACCCATCGAGTTCACGGGGGCATGATGATAAACCTTGCAAGTGGAGAGCAGAGGACGAATGAAGTTCTTAAAGATTTTATCGTAGTGTTGAAACTTGGTTTTCATGGAGGGAGTGAACTCAGCCACGGTTCTAGGCAGAATTCCATTGAAAATCATGGGCGTGTTGCCCAATGTATAAATGCCCCTGAGCAGTGTGTCCAGGTTTGGGGCGCCGCGCTGGTTTGTCATACCGTTGGGAGTCACGAGGATCTCGGGTGGCAGATACACACTCAGTCCTGAGGCCATTCGATAAAGATAAGGCATTACTGCCCTGTCACTGGTGTAGTGCTCATCCCAACAGGCGGCTGTGGCTAGATCAAGCCGAGTTCCACCACCCGACGCTTGTTGAAGGATCAGATCTGGATACTTACGCTGAATTTCCTCCGTGAGCCCATAGAAGGCATCATAGTGACGCCAGTAGTCACATTCGGTAAAACCATCACGCAATGTTGTGGAGCCCTCGCCAGATCCAACTGTATTAATATCGTGACGGTAGAAGTTGATTTTCAGATATTCGATCATATGTGTCCATTCATTCCGCATGTAGTTGGTGGCGTCCGGTTGGGAAAGATCGAGAACGGTACCAATCTTGAACCAGTCGTGGTGTTCCTTCCAGACGGTAGTATCGCTCCAGTCGCCACGTCCCCCCTCGGGTTCGGAGTAGATGCCAAAGCGTAGGTGATCCTTTTGGGCTTGTTTTAGGAGTGGACCGAAACCATTGGGAAACCACGCCTTCTTGGGAACCCAGTTGCCATATCCCTCGGCCCAGGTGGGGCCATCGACGATGAAGAGCTCCACTCCCACAGCGGCGGCCACATCCATGGCCTTTCTCACATTGTCTTCGTTGTAGTCGGAGGACCGGTAAACAGTCATGCCCTGGTCCTCTGGCATGAGGTATTGAACTCGATAACACTGATCATCGGGACGCTTGGGGAGCACCGTACGGCGGATATGGTCGTGCATGGCCTGTACAGCTGCATCGAAATTGCCTGCAACACACCCCAGGTGAACCGCCGGTGTGTGGATGGATTCTCCGGTAGTGAGGACCCTCAAGGCGTTTTTGGCGGCCGGAGCTAATTTGAAGCTTAGCCCCTGATCACGTTGGAAGGCCATTTCATAATTTGCCGGCCACGCCAACTCTCCAATAAAATATTCTTCCCTTGAGATATTCCGGAGAACGAAGAAAGGATCGTCGTAAACCAGTCCTTTGTCGTTGCGGAAGAAGTTGGCGCCTGGTTCGAGAGGTGTCCACCCGATCCAACCTTCCCAGCCTCCATCGGACCGGATCGAATGTAGAAGACTAAAGGGAGAATCTCCATCCCACAGGCGGCCACACCAGGGTGTGAGTGATTTCAATGCAATAGACTTTTGGCTCTGATTGGTAATTTCCAGCCAGCGAGTCAAGATGGGTGTGCCATCCAGAAGGGTGTGAATCTTCAAGATGATTGGTTTCAACGCATTTGTTAGTTCAACAACATAATGCCGTGCCCCCTTCTCCGTGCGCGGCTCCTCATGGGCACTCGCCCACCTCCAGCCGCTGGTGAGTAGTGTTGATTCCGTTTGAGAGGGATCTTCAAGTATACCAATTTCAAATGCATCGCTATCCCAACGATCATAATAGGTGGTCCGGCCGTCGGCGTTCCAATAACGTCCCATCCAGCGGTCGCCGATCAGAGATTCGATGTAGCGGGTTTGACCGCTGGAATAACAGATTTCAAGATCTTGGTTTTTTGTGATGGAAACGCAAGTGGCGCTACCTGAGGGGAATGGTTTGATCCATTCTCCCGGTGTTTGAGAGATAATTGGTTTCTCGAATTCGTTCAAGGCTTCAACATGGAGATTGCAGCCGGCCAAATCGGTAGGTGAAGCTGGGGGTTCGGTGCCAAAGAAGAGACAAACATGTTGTCCTTTATCTACCAAAAAGGTGAGATCGAATACCTTACTATTATCACGAGTAAAGCTTGAATCCAATAATGCGACCTGATGACGGCGGCTATTGGTACTGGGGGTCCATCCCTCCCTCTCGAACACCCAAACATCGATCTTGTGGTTTGGATCTGCAGGTTTATGGACACGCCAAAGATTTCCGCTGAGCCGTATCTCACCATCAAATGGACTTACCCATTGGACCATTGACCAACCGGCGTTGATTACGTCACCCGCGCGTATATCCAGACCGGATTCAATTGGAGGATCTTGTATACATTTTGCCCAACCGGGAGTTCCGTTCTTTCCGTCAGTCCAACCTGGTTGATGAATTCCTAGATTCAATTCAAAAGGACTCCATTGTCCGGAAATAATTGGTAGAACTGAGCCCCATTCGCCACTACCGTTACGCTCAGTTCGACCATAAATCCATACTCCGTTTGGGTTCTGGGTGTCACTCCAATCAGTGGATAGATCCCAGACTTTTCCCTTCCATCCATTGTTTTCTGAAGTATTCAGATCTGAGGCGGTGCATGAGGCCGACACACTCAGTAGCAGGATGATGGAGATAAAGAAGTCTAGCATTTGCTTCTCCTTAATCCTTGTGTGGAAAATCAAAATACAACAACAAGCTGACCGGGATGGAGCCATATGCCTCCTTCCCGGTGGGGAACAATGTTGTGTTGGATAGATACTACTTTCCCGCCGCAAGAACTCTTGCAACGAGGCCACCTGGTTGGGCGGGTCCGGTGAGATCCTGGCCCGCCATTGCTGCTGGAACAGCCCACAGCATCATGTCCTGGTAGTAATCCGAACCAAAGGTTCTTTCACCTGTGTCCTTATCGCCACGCATGATATTAGGGGCATCCCAGGTGTAGCCCCACTTGCAGACGATGTTTTGCATGGTGCGATGAAGAAGATCCATTCCAAAGTCCTTTTGACCTTCATACATGTAATTCATCGCCAACATCATGGCTTCCGGAGGGAAATAGCTGTAGGGACCATACCCCCCCACTTTCGCCGGAGTCCCATCAGGATTTGCGTAATTCACAGCTGCTGACTCGGATAGTTTGCAGTTGATGTTCTTGATCGTGTCCAAGGTGGTTAATACTCTGTTTGTTGGGAAGATTGTGTTCTGGGGGAGGCCATGCCAGTCGGAGATCCATTCTCCATCTAACTGATAGCCGAAAACGAAATCAGAGAGTGTGTTTGTTTCTGGCTCATGGAAATTATAATAGTATTTGTCAGCCCAGAGATATTTCTCAAGCGCTTCGGTCCCTGCCTTAAGCCAGTCGTCGCACTTATTGACGAAATCCGTGTCGCCCACATACTCGGCCATCCGGCGGGCAATTGCAGCTTGTGCTAGACGGATTCCTCCACCATGCGCGATATACCCTTTCCATCCAGGTTCGGGGGCCTCAAACCATTCCGTGTCAATATTACCAGTGGGCATAGCGATCACTTGTGACGGACCATAGGCTGGACGGAGGTTGAAAGAGAATTCGCAACATCGTTTCACTGAGTCCATGAACTCACGGACGATCGAATTGTCCCCAGTGATTCTCCATTGACGATCGACCATGATCACATAGCACGCTCCGTTAAGTACAGTTTGATACCCCTTTGCTGGAGTTGAAATGTTGTAAGGAGGTGTCTGTGCGGTACATCCTCCAAAGATCCATGGTGCCCGTCCATCCTCAAACTGGTAATTCTTGTAACCACGAAGTGTGGATAATCCACAGTCAGGGAAGAAGTAGGGAAGGGGGATATTGCCATAGAAGGAGCAAGGGATGCATTCGATTTGGGGGCATCCACGCGGACATTCGTTCAATCCAAATACCCCATCCCCGGGTTTAAAGATGGGAAGAATGGGGTCTTTAACTTGCCCCCACACGCTGCATTCCGTGATAAGGTGAAGGATATTCACAAGACTATCGGCGAGCCACCCCGGTGTCTCTTTATCAGAATAAATGGCTTCTTGCCAGGAGATGATTCTCTTCAATATCTTGGTATGATTTTCTGCGAGGAAGCTGGCTACAGCGGTTGCATCGGAATAACGCTTGGCATACATGTGTGTATACTCAAGTCCAGACGATTCAGGAACACCGCCTCCTTTCCATTGAGGCGCGTACCATGATAGGACGAATCGAAGGATCTTAGTTTCATTTGGTTTCAAATCAAAATCGACCGCCAAGCTCGCTCCACCCTCCGTATCCTCATTGGGAAGCTGCTTCTCGATTATGCTCCATGCCTTTCCATCAACACCAAATCCCCCACCCACGCGAGGGTGCGCTTCGTCAAGGACAGTCAAAGCATAATTCAGATTGTATGTTTCATACGAGACACAGACACCCATTGGATTGTTCTGGAGTAGGGTACGGGTGATTGGTTTGGAAATTTCGGATTCCTGTTTCTTTAATTGTGTGGCAGGAGTATTTGGTGTATGTCCGCCAAGCTCGTGGCTCGTATGCCAATACAACACATCATAGACTCCATCGCCAGACAGGTCTCCGATTGCCGCCGCCTGCATACTGTTGGATGCACCTCCAACATGCCAATTCTCCAGGCTCCATCCGAGATTAGGTCCTCCCGCCTCGGCTGGCCGCCGCTTGAGAACCATGGAGTTATCTTGACCAAGAGCGATTGTAGAACTGTTCCCATCAGTGCCAGTCACAAAGGGTTCACTGTATCCAGGGAAATAGATTGGAGCGGCCTCTTCAGCCGGTGCCCAAGCGTTAGGAGTTCCGAAAGCCGATTTGGCGCGCTTGAGCCAGACAGTGGAGGGTTTCAATGTCGATGCAAGCAGATCGTCCTGACCATCTCCATCAAAGTCTCCCTTTACCATCCATTGTGGGCCGCGATCTAGATCAAATTGGCATACTGTTTCGCTGTTGGCTACAGCTCCCTTGGAATCTAAACTCAGAACCTTGATGAAATTCTGAGTTACTGTGTCGTCGCCTTTTGAGGAAAAGGCAATATCGGTCTTTCCATCTCCATTGAAATCGCCGAGAGCGCATCCATTGAAAGTGGCATGGGCATCTTGTGCGAGAGTAAGCGTCTTTCCGTCGAGTAATAAATAGGCTCCTGGCGGCGGATTGGACCCCTCGGAGCACAACCCTGTGGTCCACACAATCTCTTTCTTGCCATCTCCTGTCACATCTCCGGCGTGGATTTCGGAAACATAGGATCCCTTATCGGAAGCAGTATTGAGTGTCTTCCGTTCATATCCATTGAGAGGAATGAGATTCATCGGCAGGAACCCAGGTTCCTTCCGATGATAACAATAGATTTGACCATCCTCGGATCCAGCGATGATTTCTGGTTTTCCATCATCATCGAAATCCTCAACAGAAATCGCTGTTAGGCTATTTCCAGAAAATATGTCAATGATCTCGTAGTCATAAATTCCAGCACCATCGATGGGGCCCCCGTAGGTTGCGGTATTCCGCTGGAAAGAGATCAGGAATCCTCTTTGCGTTTGTTCATCCTTGAGAGAGACAAGAATTTCATTGTGGCCATCAAGAGAGGGATCCGCGATGACCATCCGGCCACCATGCGTTCCACCCAAATCGATGCGGGAGATCTGAGGATCTTTTTCTGGGAGAGTTGTGCCGTCAAAGGGTGGAGATCCTGGTAAGAAGGGTCTTTCAGGAGCAGAAATGTTGGAGGGAGCCACGGATCCAGC
>CAYRBI010000016.1:37558-57997 GCA_964422415.1 uncultured bacterium
TGGCCGTTTCAACACCCTCAATATTCAGTGGGAATATTGTCGGAACCTCGCCTGTGTTATTTGGATTATTGAGCCGTTTGCCTTCTCCTACCGCCATGAGCCAGGTCTTCCCATTCACACTTACTCCTAGAATTGGAACATTCACGGGACCGCCACGTGGTTGGAGGTGATTAAATATAGTGGACCATCCGATTGAACCACTTGTCTCAATGTCCAGACAACCGGTATCGATGCCACCCAAAGGCATTCCATTCAGTGGACGTGGGGTATTACCACGGTAAACAACGCCAGACACTGGAGATGTATAATCTTGGGCCTTGAAAGATGTCCACTCCGCTGGTTTCAGGTTTTGAGGAAAGAGGCCTGATACCTCTGAAGCATTAGCTTTTTGAAAGGATGAACCTATTCCTAATACCGAACACAGCAATAACCACATAAATGTCAGACGGAAACTAGAAACATTCACCAACATGATAAAATACACCTCCCGTTATTATTAGAAATTGTGTGTTTCACAAGTAAAATATACGTTACAGTGGATGACCTTCAGATATCAGTATGAGTAAATACCCCAATTGTGAACGTTTGATGTTGGATTCGTTCCGGTAATAATATATTGAGTTGTGGTTAGGTCAGTCCATGCTCCAGAGGAAGGCAAAATGGTTGCACGCACATGATAAGAACGCCTTTTGGTGATCTGGGTGATAGAAAAATGGAAAGCGACGAAATCAATTCCGTCAACCTTGACCCGGATTGTGTCGCCAACAGAGACTGCCGTTTGAGCCTGCAGCAATGCAGGGTTTGAAGAAGACTTTCCTGGATTGGAGGATTGTTCATTCAATGTATAGGGACCAGCGATGATTGTTGTATTCTTGAAGATCGAAACAGGGCAGGGCCGTGCTGTTCCATTGCCGGGATAAGCTCCTCTGGCGGTGATCCAATCCCGCATTTTCCAGAAGGAACCGAGTATAGAAATGGTACCATTTATAGAACTCGTCCAGGTGAGAAAAGTCGGTGAATGAGTTCCAACAGAGCCTTCAGGCCAGTCTTTTGGGGGCGAAGAGGAAGTTGCAACCTCTCCTCCATGGTGTCCATTGCTGAGTGCCCAACCAGCATGTAAGGAACCAGCCGGACCAAGCCAACCCGGATTACCAAGAGGGAAGTCGGGAAGGTTCCATTGGGGGCTGGTAGTGGTCAAAAGATTACCGTTCCCATCTTCATACCTCCAAACACCGTTGGGATTATCTGTAAGGCTCCACTGGGTGGATGCATCCCAAGGACCGTTTTGAACGGGAACTGGGGTTGGAGTCGGAAGAACACCCACATCACATAAACCGGCCACGGTCAAGGTGGATGTGTGGGTGACCGGTATTGGATTTTCATAAATCCTGCCGGTAGAGCTGAGGCGTGGATCACTTCCATCGAGTGTGTAGTAAGCAACACAGGGAGTGGAAATCGTGACCAAGACCGTATCATCATAGGTCCCACCCACAGGTGAAATCGAGGGAACATCTCCCACTCCAGGAAGGTTCAAGCCATTGAGATAAGCAAGAAGATTATTACGTTGAGTGGTGATCAGTGATTTGAGTGATGATGTTTCAGTGAGCATAGTTCCCCACATCGCATTTTCATCGATTCGATCCTGCGATGACTGTTCAAACCAACTGTCGATAACCGGAAAAATGAGGTCTTCCCGGAATGAATCATTGAGGAGTTGCCGTAAGGAAAGATGATAAAGTCTGGATAGTGTGGGGTTGTTTGTCACCCTACGATAGAACATATTCCTTTGCCAGTCAGGACTTTCACCTCCCAAACCATCCCCATAGTGAGGCCGCAAATAGGCCATTCGTCCAAAGGAATCGAAATCGTACATGAACTGACGCCATTTACCCCCTTCTCCGCCGGGGAGATAGAGGTAATAATTATGGCATAGAAAATCATCGATATTCATCGCGATTCGTAATCCCCAGAATGTGAACCACTGGTCCAAGTCCACATGAGAATCAAGCCACGGGAGAAGCTCGGAATCTGGTAAATTATTTAATTTGTCAATCAACTCTCGAATGAGCAGAGGTGATTCAAGTGGATGTGTAGATTTTCCCCAAACTCCCCAATACTCCTGATCGGTGGTATAGAGATTGGTAAAGAGATCGGAATTGTAATGTTGTCCGGCGGTTTCACAAACCCTGGCCTTGAAGATTTCTCCATCTGAGTCCTGATCATGTTTTTCAAGCCAGGCGCTGTTTGGCGATTCGAAAGCGGAATAAACGCCATGAAAGGAACCGTTAATGTGCATACGGATCAGATCGGATTGCAGATTCGGAAGACCCACCAGATTAATGATATCGAATGCAATCTGCTGTACATCAGGACGCGCCAACATGGTATCGAGTGTGCGGTTGCCATCGTAGAGCTGATTACGATTAAAGCGGAATTGGTACTGGCGCTTGGGATTGCTACGGCTACCACGGCCACGGTAATGGACGCCGATGTGAGGATATGCGGTATGGTCTATAACCAGGCTGCAATCCTGATAGTCCTCGGTCCAGATATCAGCCTCAAGGGCATCGATGCTTGCTTGAGGCATCCAGAGGTGATATTGCGTAAGCCCCGTGGTGATCTCATCGTCGAAATGATAATAGGCGAAAGTCGGAGAGGGATCGTCTTCATAGGGGAAGGTGGTGACACATCCTTCAGTATCCTCGGCGATGATCCTGAAATGAACTAATGTCTGGGAAGGTTGAGGAGGAACCTGAACTCCATAGACACCATCCCCGGCGCTGTCATCACCGTGATACCCATCATCGTACATAACATAGGTTGTCGAGGAAGATGACACTCCGAGGAAAGTCTCAAGCTTGACGTGTGCAATTGGACTCGCATCCGTGACTTGTGCGGTCACTGTGACTGGTTCGATGGATTTTGGTTTTTGGGGAGTGAATGCAATATGGTCTACAAGTGGCGGGATGCCATTTGCTATCACTGAATTTGTGGTTCCAGGGGTTCCATTACCTGTGGGACCTTTATCCTGAAGGGCAGATGCGGTTACAGTTGTTTTTAATCCACCTCCTGAGAGACGGAAAGTCAGAGAATTCATTCCGCTGACATACTTTACCCACATCGAGAGAGTATAGGTCACTCCCACGGATACCCCGGGGATGGAAGTGATATTGAGGCTGTTAATGGAGCTTTCACCAGCGGCGGTGGCGACGATATGCTCACAAGCGTTTCCATCGTGTGCAAACTGTACTGAATGGTAGGTCCCGGAGTGATTTCCAGTTTTGTTCCAGCCAGTCTCATCAGTCTCGAATGAGCCATTGGGAATCAGGTTTGATGTATCTCCCGATGCGGTTAGCCGGACATCATCAAGGAGCCACTCACCCGCGCCATCGAGAAAGATGTAGAGTGAATTGGATGTGGCGGATCCAGTTATTGTAACAAATTGCCAGACGGGAAGAGGGGAGAAATCGGAAAGCGGTGTATGGCTGGAGCGCCAGTTCGCACAAGTACCATTGTCCTGGTCCAGATCGATACATTCAAGAGCATGACCATATTCATCTGGACCTATTGGCCATGGGTATTCATCGTCATACCGGACAGTATCCACAATAGAAGATTTGGGTGCAGCTGTTCTAAGCGTGATCCGTTCACCGCCATTGTCGAGGTTTCCCTCCCAAGGACCAGCGGGATTGAGGGGAGCATAGCGTTCGGCAATCACTTCAGGTGAAGCGGACACTACCAGGAACTTGGAGGGAAGCAGAAGGGTTCCCTCGGGAAAGGTGTACCGGATTCCCTCGGTGAAGCTCCATCCAGAAAGGTCTATGGTGGAATCACTCCGGTTGTAAAGTTCGACATACTCTCCCCACTCGTCATCGCCAACCTCGGTGTAGGGTTGATTATTAATAGCGTCATAACGGAGGCGGGGTTCATGGCGCTGGGGTTTATACATGATCTCGCTGATAACAATGTCTCCCGCCCCAGGGAAAGCTGGGTTATTTGGAGCGCCGGGGGTATAGTCCTGGCCAATTCCCCAGTTGCCAGGTAAATTGTTATCACTGGATGGATCGAAGAGCTCCAATGAGGGCCCTCCCCCATCAGCCTCAGTTGGCCAGGGAGGGATATCGCCATAGGCAACGGAGTCGATGAGAGATCCGGTCTCATCCTTGAGTACAATGGTCTCTCCAGCGTTATCAAGTTTTCCGTCATATTGACCAAAAATTGGTACCCCATAAAATATGGCGGCTTCGTCTGCGTCACGGGCGATGACAAGAAAGTCCCCAGATTGGAGAAGGCTGCCGGATGGGAAAGTAAAGTCCACCGCTTCCGTGATAACCCAACCACTGAGATTGACAGTGCCGGAACCAGGGTTGAAGAATTCGATGAACTCGCCACCCGTGTTATCGGAGGAAGCATTATATAGAATTTCATTGATGATGATTTCTGATGGACCAGAACTCGCACCACGAGCCAGGGCGGTCAGAAGAACTAAGATTACACAAATGGAATGAGTAATTCGTTGGGAAGACATTAGTCCTGACTCACCACCTTTGAAGATCTTTCTCTGAGTTCGGGCTCCGGTTAACAGGTTTGTTACTCATGGTTACTGAGAGAGAGAACGCTAGCAGCCTGATGAAAGAGTGCGTGACTGTAGAGCCGCTTTCGCGGGAATGACAGAATAAACAAAATCTCTTGGAAGTCGTCATTCCCGCGAAGATATCTCCACGGTGCCAACAGAACTACGATGTATTCAACGCGCTCCTAGACTCCACCGCATGTACGATCCACTGGAGAATCCTACCTGAGAGGAGAGGAGGAACTGCTTCCTGAGAAGGCAAATCCCTCCTCCCTCTGGTCTGGGACAATGTAAAATGAGCCGTGGCCTTTGTGAGGAGCTTAGCTGCCCATTCGTGGAGACATTTGGTAAAGACCGTTGCCTGTATGCCAACCTTGAAGTGTTCCGCCGCACCGGTAAATAATTCCGTTACTGCGGGACCCATTGGTTGGACTATAGACGACATCTCCCCAACCCAAGCCACCTCTCGTGCTTGGTCCCCAGTCAGGGAAGTGGACTGGGATTGTTTGTCCGGAGGAAGTTGTCGGATGATGTTGTGAGGGCCCCCATGCAAGTAGACACCAAGCATCACGTTGGAGGCGTTTGGCGACATCATCACTGACATTATTTAAGAACCAACCGCCATACATGTATGGTTGATAGGTGTAGTATCCGCCATTCAACCAAAGGTTCGAGGACTCCCCTTCATCGGTTGCGAAAACATCCTTGCGGTTCATCGACTCGATATATTTATGCGGAGAAGTGACCTCTAGCAAGTTGACTGTCTGGTAACAGTGATTGACATCCGGCCAACCGTTACGGCCGGGTCTCGAGTTTGGATTCTTACAGCACATCGGCCAAGGGTAGTGTTTGTAGTCTACATTGTACGACTCAAAGGCGATTTCATAGGCCCTCAAGTCGGATTGTGTCCGGCTTACCTTTGCCCGTATCTGTGCCTCAAGGAAATTCGGCAGCGCAATCGAGATCAGGATCAGTATGATAGCAATGACGATCAGCAGCTCGATAAGGGTAAAGCCGTTCTTCGTGCAAAACATCCACCTGTGCATTTTACAACCTCCAATGTTTTTTAATATTGCCGTTCCACTGGCGGGGCGGTTGTTCAAAAATCGGGTCCGCCGGGGTTATCTTCTCGTAAGGAGAGGGGGATTTCCCCGGCGGACATCCACAGGATTCATAAGTCAGTATACCGCACCTTTATCTATTCTGAATCACTCTTTTTTTCTTTAATAACTGGCCCAATCCGTAATCGAAGTGGGCAGAGGCGGTGCTCCGGGCAGTGAAATGTTATCAATTACATACGTTCCAGGCACGTTGTTCGCATTGTTGGGATAACCGGTTGAAAGGGCGACTTCCTTCGAACCATCACCATCCATATCGCCGACGCCTATGTCAGCCACATAAGAGCCGACTGGGGAGGCAATGCCAGCGCCATTGCCCGAGAGAATGAAGCGGACATATTGGTTTCCATCGTCAACGGATGCGACGCTACCGGGGGTGTAGCCAGGAGCGGAATCACGGCGCACATAACCATATACCATCCCAGACATGGTGCCGGCGATGATTTCCTCATCGCCGTCTCCATCCAGATCGGCGGTGACAGCCGAGGTAAACGTCTCGTTGAGGATATCTACAACCTCGTTCTCAAATGCGAGTGAGGCAAAGGCTCCACCATGAGTCCCCGAGGTGGCTTGGATGGAGAAGAGCACGCCTGGCACTGTGGAGGTGGAGGCGCCACTAGACGCCAAGGGTAGCAAGACTTCCTTACGACCATCCTTGGAGGGATCGCCGACAAAGAACTTGCCCGCTCTGCCCACCGGCCCGAAGGTCTTTCCGATTTCGGGGGCGGTGTAAGTCAGGTGCACTCCATCAAAGGGGGCTTGTCCATCGGCCCACAGGGTCTTCGAGGCTGTGGTGACCAGCGAACCGCAAGTTCCCGAGGCGTAACCGTTCATGGCCAGGAACTTCGGAGCTTGAGACCAGTAACCCAAATCAGCCACTCCATCACCAGAGATGTCTCCCAGGAATGTCGCGCGGTAATTGTTGGTTGTAGAGGGCCCGGCGTAGTTATCGGAGCAGATCGCCGTGCCGGCATCATCAAGACCCACCACACGTGCCGCGTAACTGTCGATCATGCCCGAGCCAATGGCGATGAAGTCACGGTTCAGGCTGGGGAAGAAACGCCCCGTCTGCGAGAACGAGCCAGCGCTTCCGAATGCAGCTGGAAGACTAGCGGCCAGAGTCCATGCGGTACTGGTACCAGGCACATCCGTGTTGTTGCGTGACCAGATTCCGAAGGGACTGCTGGTTGCACGGCCATCCGCGCGGTGGTTGAGAACAACCTGCTGACGGCCATTGCCGAGGAAGTCCCCCACGGAGGCGAACCAGGCGCCTTCATCGGATCCCGCCGTATAGACATTCTCATTGGGGATTTCCGAGAATGGATCTGTAATGGTCTCCAGGTTGATCCCCTTCAGGAAGAACACATTGGTGTCGTTGAAAACTGAACCGCCACCTTTCACGGTTGAGACGACCTCAGGTGTGCCATCTCCATCTACATCGCCGACGCCTACGCCCAGGTACTCAGTGGAGGCTTGCGAGTCCAGCTTGTAGATCTTGGCATTACCCTCCGCCACCATGGTAGGGGTGGGGGTTGATGTGGGTCCGGGTGTGTCGGTGGGATCGATAACCGCCCCTTGGACGGCGATGGTGACCTTATAGCCAAAGAAGTCTTCATTATCGCTACCAAACATGATCTTGTCGCCGGTCTTCAAGGCCTGTGTAAGCACCGCGGTCCCGCCAGTTCCATTGCCCCATGATTCTGGGTTGGAAGAGGTATAGGGACTCGAGTTATCTTGCGTGCCCTGGCTCAGCTCGGTGCCATTCAACCACAAGTGCCAAGTGATAGTTCGCCCGATATGGCGGAACATCCAACCCCCACCAAGAATCACATAGGTGTCATCCTTGGGACAGATCCAAATAACACGGGATGGAGCATGTGAACCCACTGTTCCCTCCGGGAAGTCTTCGGTGCTCGTTCCAACCGACCTGCCCCATCCACGGTGAACCGCGCCGATACCACTCCAGCCGGTCACGCCCGGTCCCATATCGGGAGAGTTGAAGTTCTCAACCACAGCCGGATAGGGATTTTGGTTCTCATCCGCATAAGTCCAGGCGTCGTTGGGATTCCCATTCGTCACACTCCAATCCTTTTGTAGATCCCAGACTGTCTTGCTGGGATTAATCGTGGCTGTGATCGTTGGTGTGGCGGTTGGTAACGGTGGTGTTGGGGTGGGGAACAGTGTCGTCCCCGTGATGGTGATGTCATAAGCGAAGAAGTCAGGACCATCGCTTCCGACTATCAGTTGATCTCCCGCAACGAGAGTTTGTGTCAGCACCGCGCTGCCGCCATTCCCATTTGACCATGGTTCCGGAGATGAGGAAGTATAGGCGGTACTCGAGTCGTTCTGGGTGCTGCTGGTAAGGTCGGTAAGTGTAGTACCGGACTTTTTCCAAATGTGCCACTCCACCGCCCTCCCGATATGACGGAACATCCAGCCACCGCCGGAGATGGTGAAGGTGTCATTGCCGGGTGCTGTCCAGACGATACGCGCGGGACCATGAGCTCCCACCGCTCCGGTGGGGAAATCGAGAGTTCCAGCGCCAATCGATTTGGCCCAGCCTCGATAGGCGCCTCCGATGCCACTCCAGCCGGTCTGTCCGGGTCCCATATCGGGGGTGTTGAAGTTCTGGACCACAGTGGGGTAGGGGGTTAGTGTCTCGTCCGTATATGCCCAATACCCATTCGGATTCCCATTGGACTCACTCCAATCCGCTGAGAGGTTCCAGACCTGTTGTGCCCACCCTGGAGTGACCGATAAGATAACAGCTAACACGATTACCGCCAAACTGCTCCTTCTCATTATTCAACTCCTCCTCCACCAGAAATGGATAGATACCCGGCACCCGGGTATGCACTCCTTCATTAACACATAGGATACATTCGAGACCACTGTATTGAGGGTGGTCTCTGCTCGGAGTGTATATCAGACGTATAAGACAATTCTGTGGAGGTTGTACTCCTTAGAAACCTCCTTGTCAAGGTGTTTTTTGGAATCAATACAATTTCAGTTAGGGGTGCGGATTGGCCATGACGAGTGGACCTGTCAAACATTTCCAGCGGACTATCGGTAAGGCTGATTGGGTTGAAAATGACAATGATGATCCATATGCAAGGGAGAAGTGGTTCTGAGATCTGGCGAATCTTTATCGGTCTGGCAATCTCAATGTATCCTCAGGATTTGTTCCAAGGGGGTTGCATTTGTATCGTCTATTTGGTATGAAACACATCCTGTGAGTGATTTGCTGGATTCTATCGTGGTCCTGGACGATCCGTTGTTGACAGGGTGAAGGGGCGATGCTAGACCGGTGACGGCATGGATGCCATGTCAGGCGTGTCTTGGTGGTCAGGTTAAATTTTTCTTGGTGGGAGGGAGGCAGTCAATGATTATCTTTGGATTCTCCATGATCCTCATCGCCGCCGTGGCTGGTGGGGCTTTCGGTTTACAGTACCGGGTAATGCGCCGGTACACCGTAGACAATGCGGCCCTCTTGTCTTTGTTTTTTGCGACAATCGTGATTCCGCTGATCTTGATTAACATCGTGCTTCCCGGGTGGACATCCGTGATCAAGGCTGTGGGATTCAAAGCCAACCTCCTTGTATATGTTTTCGGATTTGGGTGGGGGCTGGGAGCAATCACCTATTCCTACAGCTTCAGCATTCTGGGGATGGCCCTTGCGGCCTCGATCCTGAAGGGTCTCACCGTGGCGATCGGGTCGGGGGTTCCTCTTATCCGGCATTGGAATGAGGTTCCCTCAAACGCCAAGGCAGTGACCATCTTCGGGATTGGAGTCCTTCTGGTGGGTACTTGGTTGGCGGGTAAGGCGGGAATTATGAGGGACAAGGATCTCAAGGCTCTACCTGAGGGAGCAGTCGCCGAACCGACAGCCTCATGTGTCATTAAACCGACCGGGAAAATTTTCTGGATCGGTCTCATCATTTGTTTCTTCAGTGGTCTGCTGAGCGCATGCGCCAATTTGGGTTATGAGTTTGCGGACCCGCTCCAGAAAGAAGCCGTCGCGATTCTGGGGAATGCGGATAAAGACCCCGAGGCATTAAAGAAGGTGGAACTCTTCGCCACCTTGATCCGCTGGATGCCAATGTACTGGGGTGGCATCTCCGCATTGCTGATCTTCCAAGGTGGTTCGATGCTCAAGCAAGGAACCTGGAAGAATTATTTCGTGCCAGGTTCTGGAAGGGACTTCCTGATTTCCTCCTCGATGGGGGGTGTCCATGTCCTGGCTCAGATTCCTTACGGAATCGGAGCTTTCTATCTTGGGAAACTTGGCACCACGGTCGGTTGGGGCGCCAACATCGGCATGGCTCTCATCGTGGCCTCGGCCTTGGGCTTCATGACCGGAGAGTGGAAGGATGCGGCCAAAGCCTCCGTCCATACCCTTTTATCAGGTATCGCGGTTCTAATTGTTGCCATTTTAATTTTGGCTTACGCCAACAGCTTGGTGTGAATTCCGATAGAAGAAGTGGGGGGCGAAAAGTGTTCCCTGAAAAGATGTATCCCATTAGGAGGTCTGAGAAATGTTATCAGCAAAGTGGGCGATTACGGCAACCAGTTTTGCTCTCTTGTTAGTCATGGGTGGCCTGCCATCGGTGGGAGAGTCTCTGTTTCCCCTTGAATTACCCTCACGCGATTGGGTTTATTTTAATGCGGAGGGATTCAAGGATCCCGTGTGTGGTGTGGTGTACCGGATGAAAGATCCGGTAACCAACGGTTTATCGTTGGGTGGGATCGATACGGGCTGTATCGATCTGGAAACCAGTGGCTTGTGGGGATATTGCACCATCTTCAACACCCATGTCCCACGGCGCGGTCCCGTAAATCTTCCCATGCTGGGGCTAAGTGTGAATGACAAGACCTGGGTTCTCTGCAACAAGCAACCCAAGGAGGGTTGGGGAGGCTCTCAGAAACCAGTCGAACCGGTCTTCATGGACCTGAAGCTCGAGGGAGTTGAGACAGCCAAGGAAATCCGCTACTGGGGGCATTATCCTGTTGCGGATATGGAATTCGTGACTGATGCCCCCGTTTCGGTGGGTATGCGGGCGTGGACTCCATTCTTGCCAGGTGATGTGGCCAACTCGATGGTTCCAGGGATTATCTTCGAGGTCCACCTTCGCAATACCTCCGAGGCGCCTCAGAAAGGAACCATCGCTTTTTCATTCCCTGGCCCCACTCTTCTTGAAGCTGGCTGCCAGACCTTTCAGCGCAAGGACATCCAGGGCGGTTTCGAGGGTGTGAGTGTCGAGGGTACATTGGCTTCCTACGCTCTTGGTCTCATCGGTCCAGGCAAGGCGCGCTTTGGCGGCGAGCTCGGCGCCGATGGAGCCGCATGGGCGGGAATCGCCAAGAGTCTGCCCGAGGTGAAGGAGGCGGCTCCAGGATCCTCGGCCGTGGTGGATTTCTCCCTGGAGGCGGGCAAGGATGAGGTAGTCCGGTTTGCCCTGACCTGGTATGCCCCCACCTGGAAAGGGGGAGGGTATAACTGGGCTGGCGGTAACCTCCATCACCACATGTACGCAAAACATTATCCGAGCGCCGAATCGACTGGTCAATTTCTTGCCAAGAACCACCCGAAACTACTCGAACGAACCCATGCCTGGCAGCAGGTTGTTTACAACGACAACACACTCCCTGTCTGGTTGCGGGATTCCTTGATCAACATACTCTACACAATCACCGAGGATGGTTTCTGGGCACAGAAGAAGGATCCTCTGCCAGCCTGGGTCAAGGAGGAGGATGGTTTCTTCGGTCTGTGCGAGTGTCCCCGGGGTTGTCCTCAGATCGAATGTCTGCCATGCAGCTTTTATGGCAGCCTGCCCTTGGTCTATTTCTTCCCGGAGCTGCAGCTTTCCACTATCCGCGGCTATATGAATTACCAAAAAGAGGACGGTACTCCGGTTTGGATTTTTGGCCAGCCAGTGGATTTCTGTGCCCCCAACTATACTCAGTATCAAGCCTCCACGAATGGTATCAGCCTGGCGGCGATTGTGGATCGTTTTTTAATGTGCCGGGACACGCCAGACCAAAAGTATCTCAAGGAATTTTATCCCATGGTCAAGAAGACCATGGACTACAATGTCAACCTGGGGGTCAAAGGTAATCCCTCATACAAGCTCGGAGAACAGGTGGTGGCCCTGCCGAACATCGAAGGCAACAAGGAGTGGTTTGAGGCGGATCAACCAGGCTGGTTTGGCATGGCGGCTCACATCTCGATTCTCCGCCTGGCTCAATTGCGGATTACTGAAAGACACGCGCGTGCGGCTGGCGACACAACCTATGCCAATCAATGCGCCGAATGGTTCCGGCTGGCTTCCGAGGCCATGGAACAAAAAACCTGGGATCCCCGGGGATACTTCTTGAATTGTTTCGATCCCGCCAATGGAAAGAAGAATGAATTTGTGTTTGGTTACCAGCTGGATGGTGAGTGGATTACAGATCACCATGCGCTGCCAAGCACGCTTCCTCTTGACAAAATCCAGACCATTCTCGAGACGATCAAACGCACCAACATCGCGCTGACCAAGTATGGCGCGGTGAATTATGCCAACCCAGATGGAACCCCCATCCGCCCCGCCACGGCTGGAACTTGGGATTATGGGCAGTTCAGTTATTTCCCGCCCGAAGCCTTAATGCTGGCTATGAACTACATGTATGAGGGCCAGGTGGAGTATGGAACCGAGCTGGCCCGTAAGGTTTGGCATAACCTCTTCTGTCTCCAGGGTTATACCTGGGATGTTCCCAACATCATGCGTGGCGATGCCGACACAGGCGAGAGAACCTTCGGGAATGACTACTACCAGGACATGATGCTCTGGTCGCTGCCGGCGGCCATCCAGGGGCAGGATGTCTCTGCTCCCTGCAAGCCGGGAGGATTGGTGGACCGCATTCTACAGGCAGCGAAATAAGAGTGAGGAAACCGGAAAGAAGTCTCTCCGGAGGGAAGAGAATCACATGATTGTTGATGCCCATGCACATGTTTTCGAGCGGATCCATGGCCGCCTCGGTCAAGGTGAGGTGATTGGCATCGGATATGGCCGGGTACGAGCCGGTATGAATGAAGTCATCCAGGTGTTACCTCCACTCTGCGAGGCAACCCGATTGACTCCTGAAATGCTGCTCCGGTACATGGACCTGGCGGGAGTTGAGAAAACTGTTCTGCTGCAAGGGAACTTCTATGGTGGGATGAACGAATATGTCTCGCGTGTGGTTCAGAGCTGGCCTGACCGGTTCACCGGTGCGGCCTATTTTGATCCTTGGGAGGGCGATCCCCGCGCGGTTTACGCACAGTGTGTTGAGGAGCTGGGACTTAGGATCATCAAAATCCCGGTGGATGATGCCTTTGGGCTGGGGAGCCTTCATCCCGGCGTGCGCTTGGATGATGAGTGCCTGGCGTGGCTCTGGCCCGAGATGGAACGAAGGGGGCTTGTCGTCACCTTGGACCTTGGCAGAGTCGGCAGCTCAAGTTATCAGACGGAACTAGTAGAGCGCATCGCGCGAAGGCATCCCGGACTCAAGATTGTGATTGCCCACCTAGGGCAGCCCACCATCCGTGTCGGTAAGGATCCTTATTTGGTATCTCTGTGGGAAAAACAGATCTCTTTGGGCTTGCTCTCCAATGTCTGGTTCGACCTCTCCGCGCTCCCCGCGAAGACAGAAGATGAACCTTATCCTTATCCAAGCAGTGGAAAATGGATACGGCGTGCCATCGAACTGATTGGACCAAGGAAACTGATGTGGGGAACCGATGTCCCGGGGCTCCTAACTTCAGGGACCTACACCCAGCTGCTCACCCAGATGGATGTCCATCTGGAAGGTCTCGGACTCGAAGACCGTGTGGCCATCCTTGGTCAAACGGCCCAAGAGGTATATGGAATTGTGTGAAGAAGGTTGCCATGACTGATCACCTCTTTCCCATCGATCTTCCCAGTCTGAAGTGGCTGGAATTCCCGGCGGAGGGATTCTCGTCTCCCGTGTGTGGGATCATCCACCGGGCGGGAGAGTCCTTGTGTGGTATTCCTTTAGGCGGGATTGGCACTGGCTGTATGGATCTTAACACCGAAGGCACTTTGGGCCGTGCCTCCATCTTCAACACCTTTGTCCCGCCCCGGGAAATCAACCAGCCTTTCCTGGCTTTAGTGATGGAGGGAAAGGTATGGTCATTGAGTACTGTTGCCATTCCTGGCGCCCAATCAGCCTCCCAAATCCACTATTGGGGCCACTATCCCGTGGCTGATCTGGAATTTGAAACGGATTCCCCTGTTCAAGTGGGTCTCAGGGCTTGGAGTCCCTTTCTTCCAGGGTGTTCGGAGCTCTCCAACACACCAGGTGCTATCTTTCAGGTCCAACTTCGCAACTCAACGGTAAGTCCTCAATCAGGCTCGATTGCATTTGCCTTTCCCGGTATGAACAAGGCCGAGTCTCAATGCGATCAATTTGAGCGCAAAGCATTGCTAGGCCGGGCTGCGGGTGTCCAAGTCACTTGCGGAAAGGGACAGGGATTCGCTCTCGGTTTTATTGGCGGCGATGGACTTCAATATGAAATTGGAGGCTCGACCGGATCTGATTGGTCTACCTTGGCGGACCATTTCGCCACTGCATCAACCGGTGACCCGGGAGCCACTCTCTCGGTAAGATTCGATCTCCAACCTGGAGAAAGCCGTCAAATTACTTTTCTCCTGGGATGGTATCACCCCCGCTGGACCGGAACGGAATGGCGTCATTATCTCCACAAATACTCCGGGCGTTTCTCATCTCCCGCGGAAGTGGTGGAATACCTTGCACAAGAGCATTCAACCATCCTGCCGCGCATTCTGGCCTGGCAACAAGTGATCTATTCCAAGGGAGACCTTCCGCTCTGGTTGCGGGATCAATTGGTGAATATCCTGCATACTCTCACCGAGGACAGTTTCTGGGCCTCCAACAGCATTCCCCGCGAGGATTGGTGCGGGCAGACTGGGATCTTTGGATTGACTGAAAGTCCTCGTTCGACTCCTCATGTGGCCATGCCGAGCGATTGGTATGGCGCTCTTCCACTTGTGTTCTTTTTCCCGGATCTCGCGCGGGCATCCTTGCGTTGTTATGCGCATTTCCAGCTGCCAAATGGTGAAATCCCTCTTGGAGTGGGTTGGGGAGCGGACCTGGGAGCTCCTATCTATCATTTCCTGCACACACAGAATAATGCCGTCTATGTCGATCTGGTCGACCGGCTCTGGCAGCGGGATCATGATGATTCAGTGTTGGCCGAATTCTACCCAGTGGTCAAGAAAGCCATCGAATACCTTGTGAGTCTCGACCGGGATGGCGATGGGCTCCTCGATTTGGAGCCGGAGCCCACCGGTAACCAGTTCTACGGAGCCTGGTCTTGGTATGGAACTTCGCCTTATGTAGCGGGCTTCTGGCTGGCGGCTCTACGCATGGCCCACCGTATGGCGGATGCGGTGAATGATCCAACCTTTGCGCGCACATGCCAATTGTTCATCGAACAGGGTTCACGTGCCCTCGAGGAGAAGCTGTGGAACGGAGAGTATTATCTCCTCTACAACGACACGATAACTGGCCTCCGGTCTGACACGATTCTCTCCGATCAGCTCGCGGGGCAATGGATCGCCTTCCTGCATGGCTTGGCTCCGGTATTCCCTCCAGAACATGCCGGGAAGGTTCTGGACACCCTAAAGCGGATGACCATCCCAGCGGCACACTACGGTATGTTGAACGCTATCCGTCCGGATGGCTCCATCGATACAACCGGTGGAACCCATTCAGAGCACATCTTCCCAGGTGAGAACTTGGTAGTCGCCATGACAGCGCTTTATAGTGGTGATCAACAGACCGGCGAGGAGATTCCGCACAGGGTCATGGAGAACATCGTTATCAGGCAACATGCTGCTTGGGATATGCCGAACATGGTGGAACCTGCTGAGGGAAAAATCACGCATGGGACGGATTTCTACCAGATGATGATCCAATGGGGGTTGCCATTGGCGCTTAAACATCAAGACATTGCCTCAGCTTGCCATTCTGGTGACTTGATTGAGAGCATTTTACGAGCAGCGAATGGTTGACAGGTCTGGATATGAGTGGTAGAAATGGGATGACATTGCTGACATGTCAGACGTGTGAGATGATTTACGCCATGCCTGTTGGGATGTTTTTCCTCCATTGGAGGGCAGATCTTTTCACTGATCGGTGGCTAACTGGAAATGCCTACACTCATTTGTGCTGAAGAAGTTGCCTATAACGAAATTAAAAACCGAATCCTAGATGGATCTTTGATTCCTGGGACACGGCTTGTTCACCGGACTATGGCCAAGGATCTAGGGATGAGCTCAAATCCAGTCGTCCTTGCCTTGCGAATGCTCGAAAGGGATGGGTTGGTAGTGAATACGCCTGGTTTGGGGGCTTGTGTGCGCCGTTGGAATTGTGAGGAGATGACCGACCTCTTCCGTCTTCGTGCATCCCAAGAAGGCTTGGCTGCACGGCTGTGTGCGGAACGTGCCGATTCCACTGAACTGGCGATCATCCGCTCAAGTGACGAAGCATTTCGACGGTCGATCGAGAGTCCTGATCCGGATGCGAACATCCAGGCGGATGTGGGATTTCATCTCGCGGTGGTACGCGGTTCTCATTTCCCGGATCTTGAACGAATCATCGAGAACCTCTCGATCATGCAATGCAGTATGAAGGCGTTTGGAGCCAGTCTGGGGATACCCAGGCTTATGTCGAGGGATTACCTCGACCTGCATACGCCCATCATCCAAGCCATTGAGAGAAGAGATCCCGAAGATGCGGAACAAGCAGCCCGGAGCCATGTAGAGGGATCGCTTCAAAGGAATCTGGCGTGGGTTCAGGAAATGGGAGCCCGTGCGGTGCGGTAGTTACTGAGAACCACCAAACGAGAGGGGTGTGATGTGAGTAATAAAAAATGGGTGGGTAAAGTGCCGCCATAGATGACATGTCATCCATGGCTTTCATAGCAGACGTGTTTGAATTTTCGGAACAACCACCTCGGTGGTGGAATCGAATGGATCGCATTTAGCGTGAATAACCGAAAAAAAGCCGATGTACCTGGAGGATGGTATGAGTAACAAGAAGATCAAAGTTGCGATTGCGGGGGTAGGGAACTGCTGTCAGGCATTATTGGAGGGAATTGAATACTACCGGCAGAATCCCGGGGATACCCGTGGTCTGATGCATGAGGAGATTGGTGGATACAAGGTCACGGACATCGTGCCGGTGGCCGCTTTCGACGTCAACGCCAACAAGGTGGGCAAAGACCTTAATGATGCTATCTATGGGGCTCCAAACAAGGCCTACCGGTATCAGGGGGTTGAGGTCAAACCCTTTGGTGTGAAAGTCAACATGGGACCGGTGCTCGATGGGAATCCACCCCACCTTGCTGTGTATGTCCCAGAAGCCAAGGAGAAGCCCTGTAACATCGCACAAGTACTGAAAGAGAGTGGGGCTGAAATGCTGCTCAATTTCATCCCTACCGAATCCCACCAAGCGGCCCATGCCTACGCTGATGCGGCCATTAAGGAAGCCAAGATTGGATTCGTTAATGGTATGCCAACCTTGATCGTGTGTGATGAATCCTATCAAACAGCTGCGCGCGCCAATGGGGTTCCCCTGATTGGTGATGATGTCAAGAGCCAGTTTGGAGGAACGGCGATCCATCGTGCACTGGCGACACTCATGTATGACAAGGGTGTCCATCTGAGTGAAACCTACCAGATCAATTTCGCTGGGAACACAGACTTCGCCAACTTGATGGCGCGCGGGGAAAGCAAGCACAAAACCAAACAGGAAGCTGTCACCAGCTTGGTTCCTTATCCAGTCACGATGTCGACTGGTTTCACGCATGTGGCGCTGATGGGAGACCGCAAAACCTCGATCTTTTGGGTCAATGGAAGCAATTTCGGGAATGCTCCGCTTCACTTCGAGGCCAAGCTCGAGGTTGAGGATAGCGCCAATTTCGCGGGAGTTATGGTCGATATGGTCCGTTATGTGAGGCTGGCTTTGGACCGGAAAGTCAGTGGAGTCCTTGACTCGGCGTGTGCCTTTCTCACCAAGCACCCACCCGTTCAGATCCAAGACAAGTTGGCCTTGGCGCAGTTGAAGGAATATGTCGCCGGGAACCGGGAGAGATAAAGAGATGAGTCAGCCCACTCCCGATCTGGTTTGTGTTGGACACATCGTACGGGAGATCATCCGCTTTCCGGATGGCGTGAGAGGCCCATTCTTGGGTGGGCCTCCCGCGTACTCCTCGGTGGCCGCGGCTCGTCAAGGAACACGTACGGGTTTGGTAACAAAAATCGGTCCTGACATGCCCCAAGAGCTTCTCCAGCCATTCGCCGATGCGGGAGTCTGCACGAAAGGAATTCTGCGGCGGGATATCACGACAGCCACGGAGTTGATCTACGACGAACATGGGGATAAGGAAATCCGCTACCCGGCCAAGGCAGAACCCATTTGTGGAGCAGATATCCCGGAATCCTATCATGGATGCAGACTCATCTATGTCTGCACGATGGATAACGATATCCCGCCGCAAAACCTGGAGGAAGTGGTTTCTCTTGGATTGGAGAGCGCAGTTGATCTGGGGGGGTATGGCGGAGTTCACATGAGCAAGGCCCATCGTGAGGCCATCTCCTCTCTACCGGATCTTGCCTGTGAAGTCAGCCGCCATTTCACAATTGTGAAGGCCTCGGATGAAGATGCCCGCTCTATCTTTCATCAGGATGATCCAGACAAATCAGCTAAAACCCTTCTCTCCACGGGGTGCGAGGTTGTGGTGATCACCGCGGGATCCGATGGAGCGTATGTCTACACACGAAGTTCAAGGATTCATGTCCCTCCGATCCCCGCCGAAGTTGTGGATACGACTGGAGGAGGTGACACCTTTATGGCTGGATACCTGTCCGAATATCTCCGGTCGGGTGATCTCACTGAATCAGCCCGGTGGGGATGTGGTACAGCAGGACTAGTGATCCGGAAAACCGGTGGAGTCCTTTCCTCTCGAATGCCCTCAAGGTACGAGGTTGAAGTATCTCTCAAGCAGGATTGAAACGAGCGCTTGCTCGGAAGGAGGAAACACCATGGCAAAAGAAGTCAGAATGGGGGTTCTTGGTTGCGGGAGTATCGCTGAGATAGCGCATTTTCCCTCGATCAAGCGTTGCCCCGAAGCCACTCTCTCGGCGGTTTGTGATTGTGAGGCCGCTGTTGCTGAAGCAGCCGCGAAAAAATGGGGTGCATCTCAGTGGTACACGGATTACCGGGATATGTTTTCGAAATCCAAACTTGACGCGGTTGTTATTGCAACACCCAACAATGTACATCGTAACCAGGCGGTTTGCGCCGCGAAAGCCGGTGTCCATGTCATTGTTGAAAAACCACTGGCGGTGACCAATGAGGAAGCGTGGGACATTGTGAACGCCTGCCGTAAGGCTCGTGTCAAGCTTATGGTGGGTTGCGACAGACGTTTCTGGACTCATAACCAGTGGGCCAAGGAGCTGATTGAGCAGGGAGTCATTGGAAATCTTCTTATGAGCCGCGCGTCATTACATGAGCATTGGTTCAATTACCAGAATCATGTGGCTCGTACCAAGTTCCGCCTGGATTGCAAGGTCGCGGGTGGAGCGGCGATCAACGACACAGGCGCCCATGTGATTGACCTATTGACCTGGCTCAATGGTACCAAAGTCAAGCGTGCGGTAGGCGTGGCCAAAAAGCTTGCAATGCCGGATTCCTACACCCTCTGCGATGATACCGCGCTTGTGATGATGGAATTCGAGAATGGCGCCTATGGAACCATCAGCTGTAACCGTTTCTCTCCAGCCGTAAACCAGGCCACGGAGCTCTGTGGCACTGAAGGAACCATCTTTACCGCCACGGATGCGACAAATCCCTTCCAGACATGGCCGATGGCGGTCTACACAAGCAAGAAATACACCGTGGATACACTCCCGAAAATCCTTAAGGACTTCCGCTGGCCGGAGCTGTTTTGGGTTGAGGATATCATCGATGAGCATGTCCGTAACCGTTGGGTTCCGATTTGTCCACCACGGAGTCCGAACAATTATGATCGTATGACCGCCCATTACCTGGATTGCATCATCAATAACAAAGAGCCTCTCGTCAGTGGCGAGGATGGTGCCAGGGCAATTGAAGTCATGTGTGCGGCGCTTCTGAGTATGGAAACTGGGGGCTGGGTGGACCTTCCTTTATCGAAGGAAGTTATACCACCTCATTATGAACCATTGCCGAAGGAGGATTGAGAACCATGGCAAAAGTATTGGTTACAGGCGCGACGGGTTATGTGGGACGTGAATTGGTCCGGCAGCTACTCGGCCGGAAAGACCAAGTCTGGGCGCTGGGAAGACATACGGCGGACCTGGGTGTCCCTTTTATCGAGGCGGATCTTTCCGATGGGAAAGGGCTAGCCAAGGTTCTTGCTGGAAAATCGTTTGATTGGATTCACCATATTGCCTCCTTACCGGGAGATACGGGAGATCCAGTCCAAATGGTCCAGACAAATGTCGTTGGGCTGCAGAATATCCTTGAGGTAGCGCGCGCAAATCCTGTAAAACGCTTTGTCCTTGCAAGCAGCATCTCCGCTTATGAATGGTATCCCGCGACCAAGTTCAATCCACCCGACACCATGCCGGTACCCGAGGACCATCCATGCCGCCCCAAAGACATGTATTCGTCTTCCAAGCGGATCCAGGAAATCCTTGC
>CAYRBI010000017.1:0-56171 GCA_964422415.1 uncultured bacterium
TGTGAACTCCGAACAACTCCCTCCCCCCTGGCGGGGGAGGGTTGGGGTGGGGGGGGATATCCTACTCAATTCTTATATTAGTGTGTGTCCTTGCCCCCCACCAACACCCGGTTCCTCACCTGCCCACGCAACCCGTGGTGAGTCTCGAACCAAACTGTTGCTTCATAGACATGCGCCTTGGTTTTATCCTCGCCGTCCAGGGATATCATTCCACTCCCATGGGGTGCGATGTCCTCGAGAGTTCCTTCGGCTACCGGGCGGTTGCCTTCCTTGATCTCATACCGCACCTTGCGGAGCCAGAAATCGCGCCGGTTCTTGACCTCCAATTGGATGCCATCAGTCCGCGAGATGGGCACCACCCCGGCGTCATCGAAGGCATGGTGTAGCGCCGCGATGAAGGTGGGATTGGTCCACAGGTTGTCACGCGAGGCGATGACCGCCGGATGACGGTCCGGGTCCTCCGCCAGGAGATACAGGCATCCGCCGGCCATCCCCTTCCCAAGGCCATATTCATACAATCCTTCGACCGCCTCGACACCGCGTGAGTAGACCGGTCCATACCAGCAGTTGAACTCGGTGAAGATGCAGGGTAGACCGGCTTTGCGAGCCACATCGATGCCGCGATCAATGAGTGGTTGAACGCTGGCGGCATCCTGTCCCACTCCGAAGTAGCAATTCCCCGCCATCAAGTCCTGCCCCAGGGTTTCATTCTGGCCATACAGGTTGGCATATAAAACAGGACGTTGCGCGGGGTCCAGCATCTTGTAGAGAGGGTAGACCGAAACCAGTAGATCCGTGATCTCCCCAGTGACCTCGTTGCAGGAGTTCCAGAACCACAGGCCTGGCTTGTCGCGGTAGGTCTTGATGAAACGCCGGGTGATCTCACGCATCTTGGGGAAGGGATGGAGCGAATACAGCTTCTTGTAGTAGTCCGTGCTGTTTACGCTGAAGGGGGGTAGGGCCATATAGCCTAGGTTTTCTTCTTCAGCCATCTCGATTTGCCAGGGTGGCGGGAAGTCCCCACGCAACGTGTTGAAGCCGATATCTTTGAGAAACCGCAGCATTTGCCGGTTCCGCTCGGGGCTGTGGCCGATCATGCCATGGACATTGACCCCTTTGACAATGAAGGGCTCACCATTGAGAAAGAGTTTTCCGTCGCGGTTCTCGAAGACCGGCGCGATGACCGGGATTTCGGTGGACCACCAGATGTCCTGTTCTTGCGTCGCGGTGAGGGTGAGATGGTAGGCTCCGAGTGAGGGTTCGACTTCGAGGGAGACCAGGTTCGGCCGTTGCTTATCCGCTTCCCATTGTTCATGGGGAAAACGGAGTGTTTGTTCAGTGATGATGCCACCCTCCTGCCGTACCGTGGCCTTGAGAGTCATCCCACTTCCATACAGGGGTGGCCCCCCAATCACGATCCGCGTGACCGGTTTACCATCTATTTGGATAAGTTCGGTATGTACGAGAGGCCGCAAAGCGACATCATCATCCTCGCCGTTGTGAGAACCGGCTAACGGTTGTTCCATGCGTGTGAGGACTGTCTGTCCACTTGAGACTTCGATCTTGAAGGTGAGATTACCAAACCACATCAGGCCAGAGAAATCAAACGTCAGGGAGGTGCTGCCTTTGGGAGCAAAATCTACCGGCCGGATGTCTGTCCAGATGACAGTGCCACACTCAGTCAGGATCGATGCCGTCACCTCGGAGTGGAGAGGTGAGACACCGGTATTCCTCAAAGGAACCTTGAGCGTGGTTGGGTCTCCTTCCTGAATGGTGACCTCCGTCTTCCTGATCTCGACTGGATTCTGGGTGACATACACCCGCGCGATTTGGTAACGGTCCTTGTAACTTCCCGCTTCGGGATCGGGCATATCCAGCCAGACAGCGGAACCATCTGGATGATGGAGGGAGAGCCAGAGACGGTGATAGCCCTCACGGATGGAGGGAAGTTCGATGGGCTGGGTTCGACCGCTGGGAAACTCCTCGGGAAGGCGGAAGTGGAAGCTGGTTTGGACCTGGCTGGTAGTACTCCACGCTCCTGGTTCCAAGGGGATGTCCACGCTGACCGGGGTGTTGGCGGCGATGTCATCTGTGAGAGTCACTCGTGCGGTGAGTGTTTCGGTGGGTATTCCAATATACGAATGCCAGCTGATCCCTACCTCGTAGGTTTCTCCCATGACCATGCTGTCTGCGGAGATGTTGAGACTGTCAGTCTTGATTGGGCAAATCCGGGCCAGGATCTTCTCGCTCTCAAAGTTTCCGCTGGTCCAATCTTTTCCCTGCTCCCAATCTTCCTTACTCCCTTCTTTAATCCAGGCGATAGCCTCCTCTGCATAGGCTAACGATTTCTCCGCCTCGGATTCTTTCCCATCGTTAAGGCGTTGTTCAGCAAGCCCAATATGAGCCCGCGCCGAGGTGGCCTCCAGGATTGCTAGGGGCACATATTCTGGATCCCATGGAAGGATATTGAGCCGTTCTAGATTCTTTCGGATTTCCTCGATCCGCTTCTTGAACACCTTCACCGACCGGTACTCGAATGCCCGTGTCGCGTGCCCGATTCCAGTTCCGCTTGCATTGAGCAGCGCAGCTGTAAGGGTGACCTTCCCCGGTGGCATCGATTCTGGGAAATGGATCGTTTCACCACTGGCGCCGAAGATGGCCTCAGAGGAACCCGCCGGGAGATCCTTCTTGAGCGTGGTTTCTTGTTCACCGGTAGCTGATGCCACCTTGAGAGAAACCGTAGCCCCTGGAACCGGTTGAGCCTGATTGAAGAACACGCTGGCCTTGAGCCTCTCGAGCGCATAGCATACCGGGAGGTTCACGCTCAACTCCATCGTGGGGGCGGACACATGGATATCCGCCTGCGCGAGCATGAAGGAGGCAATCGAGATCCGTCCCGACCACACCTTGAGTCCCACCCGTCCCTCTTCGGGTTTCCAACTGGGGATCTCGATCTGCCATTTCTCCGGTTCTGGATCCACGAAGGACCAGAACTTGGCGCGCAATATCCCCCCGGAGATAAAAATCTTCTGCCAGATCCAGCCATTTTTGTTCCAGGGATCCTGGATTAGCCCGGTGCCCGGCAGTTCGATGAGGGTTCTGTCGTTATCCTTGCCAATCCCCTCCTTGATTTGGAAACCTTTATCATCATCCTGTTCGACCCAGAAATGGTGACGCACCTGTTTGGTGTTATGGGCTTCGGTCAGGTCATCGCCATAGTCCGCTCCGAAGAGGAGAATTCCATCGGCATCAGCCTTGAGCGGTGCTATATCCTTCCACAGCACCAGTAATGTGCCCTCCTTGAGGTGCACACCCTTGGCCAGGAGCAGCGCCTGGTTGCCCTCGAGATGTAGAACCTTCGGGCCATATCCCACTGGGACAGTCGAATCTTCTTCCACACGCAGGGAGGCATCTCCATTCAGATCGAGAAGATCCCAACTCACAGTGGAATCGCAATGTGCTCGCGATAAGGATGAGGCAGCACTCGAAATGCTGAAGAAGCAGACAGATAGGACAACCGTAGTCACAAGTGACCGGACAGGATACATGGATACCCTCCAAAGCTAGACCTTGGTTCGGCTTGGAAGGACATGTTAGCGGGTGGCGAGGAACCCCGCCAGCCGTTGGGGACACAATGGAATGCGTCCCTCCCGCCCCCTCGCCTGCGAGGCCAGGGGGTGGGGGGGATGAGGTCGTACTACTTTAGTTCCTTGATCTCGATATTCTTGAACCAGATCTCGCCACCATGGTTCTGGACTCCCAGCCAGCCTTCTTTGGGGAGCTCGGAATAGGGGGTGGTGAACTTGCCAATCGGTTTGGTGAGTTTGGAGAAATCCGAGTCGATGACTTTCATCCCATTCAGGACAACTGTCACCAGGGGACCTTTACAGGTGATTTCGTACTGGTTCCATTCTCCCTCAGGTTTGGCCATGTTCATGCTTGGAGCAATGACATCATAGATCGCTCCGGTCGAATGTGTGGCGGCTGGTTTGCCACTGTCGCCCATGATCTGAACCTCAAACCCCAGAAAGGCCGGGTGCCCCGGCTTGGGGACATGGATGAAGACCCCGCTGTTTGAGTCCTTCACCAGTTTGTACTCCAGGCGCAGAACAAAATCCTTGAAAGTCCCCGGTGCGACGATCCAATAGTCGTTGCCTTTGCCACTGCAATAAATGACTCCATCTTTGACACTAAAGGCGCTCTGTGCGGGGGTGACTACTTCCCCCGAAGCATCCATTGGCCTCCAGCCGGTCAATGTCTTCCCATCAAACAATGGCTTGAAACCTTCATCAGCACACTGGCCCACCTGAGCAATGAAAACCAAAGCCAACAACACACAACAGGTCACACACGGAAAGCTCCGACGCATCATTTTTGCTCCTCAAGAGTGGATTTATGGTGCAAAGATCATGCTCCTGTCCCGGGTGAGTATTCAAGAGGACCAAGACCTTCAGAGGATCTATTCCCGCCAGATTGAAATGACCGCCGCTAGTGATGACAAACGGAATTGTTGTTGAGCCTGATACCCTTTTTTTCTCTTTCTGCCTGCTTCAGACAACACTGCTTCTCCTAGGCCGGGGTATGAACCAGGTGGACAATGCCCATTGGATTCTTTCTCACACCTTGCGTATGTTATAACATTATGTTATCTTATAGTGGGGTATAAAGATTAGAAAAACTCCACGTATAGATGGAAGGAGTCGGACTTATGATTTCTTGCCATTTCCTTAATGGAAAGCAGCACTGGAAAGGCTTCACCCTGATCGAGCTGCTCATCGTAATTGCCATCATCCTTATTCTTATTTCCATCGCTCTGCCCAACTTTCTGGAAGCCCAGTTGCGCGCGAAGGTTACCCGTGTGAAGGCGGAACTCAAAACCCTCGAAACCGTCCATGCGATGTACTACCACGACTTCAACTCCTACCCCTTTAATCATCGTGGGACAGAAGTGGCGGCGGGTTCGGATGGGAATACGGGATTGCCCACCACCGACTGCAACAAACGAACTGGTGTATTCAATCAAGCGCCTTACTGGAGTTATGAGGCGGTGGCCTTTCTGCTCACCACCCCCGTCAAGTATTTGAGCAATGCGGAACTCAAGGATCAGTTCCAGCTCAGTGGCAATCCGAGTGCGAATGGTATGCCTTACCTGTACCATTACACGAGCAGCAAAATCGCCCATTGCCGTGGTTGGGGGAATGGCATTGCTTACAAGTACACGCAGAGCTACGTCACCACTGGATACGGTCCCGTCCGCTTCAAGTATCCCAATGCAGCTTATGTCCTCTGGAGTATCGGTCCGGATACGAAGGATGGGTATGCTCAGACACTTCCCATGTACTCACCGACCAATGGTAGTAACAGTGGTGGGGATATCGTCCTGTTTGTGCCGTGACTTTTTCACCCTTTCCAAAAGGAAAGGGTGAAAAGGTTTCTCATGCGAACTGTGGCAGGAACTCCTTGTTCTCGCTGAGGATCTCCTCAAGCAGGTTTTCTACCTCGTTGACTCTCCGGATGAGGGGGTGATTGGCGAGTGCCATCAGAGCAGCGCGGTGGTCTCCTGTCGCTCCTGCTTGAACTGTCAAAGACTCATAGGTCTTCACGAGTTGGAGCCATCCTACGATTTCGGGTGGGAGTGGCTGTTGCGGGAGAGGCGCGGGGCCACCCGCTGAGATACGGCAGGGAACCTCCACTGCGGTAAAAGCGGGCAGTTCAGGGATCGTGCGGCCATTGCACACATTCACCACTTGGATGTCTTGCCGGTCAGTGGCGAGTGATTCCATGAGATTCACGGCAGCGGTGGAGTAGAAGGCCCCACCTCGCTTTTCCAGTTCCTCTGGTTTGTGGTCCAGATGCGGATTGGCGTATTGTGCGAAAAGGGACTTCTCGATCTCACTGACCTCTTCGCCGCGTGTCTGAGGCTTGGCGCGTAGCTCCTCCAATTTCAACTCAGTGCAGAAGTAATACTGGAGATAACCGTTCGGCACGATGCCATGGAAGCGTGTCCACTTGGCCATGGCGTTGCCAGAGGGCTTGTCCTCTTTCTCGACTTCCTTGGCCGCTTCTTCAAGGAAGTCCGCGAAACGGTCCACACCTCTGGCCCGGCATCCTCTTACCCAGGAGAAGTGGTTGAGTCCTACATAATCGAGTTCGATGGTCTCCGGCGGTACACCAAAGGCGCGTGCAGCGAGCATCGTGTACCCGATGGGGATGTTGCACAAACCGATGACCCGAACAGTAGAGAACTTCAAGACCGCCTCGGTGATGAGTCCAGCGGGGTTGGTGAAGTTGATCAACCATGCCCCGGGCGCGCTACGCTCCATCTCGTGGGCCACATCGAGGATAATGGGGATGGTCCGGAGAGCCTTGGCGAATCCTCCGATGCCGGTGGTCTCCTGGCCGATCAGTCCATGCCGGAGCCCCAGCTTCTCATCGCGGATGCGTGCCGCCATGCCCCCCGCGCGGAATTGGGTGACCACAAAGGAAGCGTTCTTGATGGCCTCTGTCATGTTCAATGTGGTGTGGATCGGGATATCCACTCCAAGTTTCCTGGCCATCCGGTTTCCCAATGCCCCCAGGATTTCCAAACGCTCCGGATTGATGTCCATCAGCCAGATCTCTCCCAGATCCAGGATGGTTTTCTTTCGTAGAAGCCCCTCCAGAAGTTCAGGAGTATAGGAACTCCCCCCACCGATGACGCTGATTTTGTTCATGGTTATTCGAACCCCTTCCCTTTAAGGGATTGTTCAATCTTCGTATATGTCTCATCTGTGGTAATAAGTCCCACCGCCTCCACGGCCAGGAGCGCACAACCGATGACGGGAGGGTAAAGGGGCATTCGCAGCCGCGCCCCTGGTGCTACCGCATCTACCTTGTCTCTGATCGTTTCGAGGAACACCGGATCTTCCCCCTTGAAAACACTTCCAGCGGTGATGACATCGAATGAATCCCGTTCCATCCCCAGTCTGCGGATCAAAGTAATAGCGGTTACCGCCATCTCATCAGCGATGGCCAAGATGATCCGGCGTGCGATGGGATCTCCTTGCCGCGAGGCCTTGAAAGTGATCCTTGGAAGTCCGAGACCACGAATGAACTCCCCATCCCGGTAACCCCGTTCGATGAACTCGGAGACACTTGGACACTCCGCCGCGGTCAAGACCATCTCAACCAGCTGGGTGGGCTCTCCACGTCCATCATCCGCGCGGACAACCGCCGCCAGAGTGGCCTGCAAGATGGCTCCGCCCCCGCCGAAGTCACCGAAATCCCAGCCATATCCTCCTACACGAATCTCGATCCCCGCGCGGTTCCTGCCGACCGCCACCTGGCCGGTCCCGCAATTGATCATCACACCATAGGGATCCCGTGTTCCGCCCCGTAAACAACCAAAAGCATCATTCTTCAGAAGGTAGGGGATCTCACCCATGAGCGGATCGAGCATCCTTCTGGAAACCTCGACGACATCGGCGCCGATGTCGATACCCGCCAGGCAAAACGTTGCAAACCGCAGGTCTTCCCGGATAATTCCGGCATCCTCAAGGGCTTTTCCGATGGCGATGGACAGGGCTTCGCGGGCTTGTTCATATCCCGCTGCTTCATGGCTTCCACAACCACTGTGTCCGGCTCCCAGGATTTCGCCCGATGAATCCAAGATGACTGCATGTGTCTTTGTCGCTCCAGCATCCACACCAAGGAACATCGCATTCATGGTCTTTGTCCGTGAGAAAAGGTTATTGTGTTGTAGCGGTGGCGCAGGGCGCTCCGGATCCGGAACGAAGTCTTTTATCTTTGGCTGGTTTGGCACGTCCTGCGGAGAGGGGGAGCCATTTTTCCAGGGTGGCCTCGAGTTCAGGAAGAGTGATCGGCTTGGTGAGATAGTCATCCATGCCGGCCGCGAGGCAAAGTTTACGGTCTTCATCCATGGTACTGGCGGTCATGGCGATAACTGGGAGATGTCCCTTGCTCTCGAGTTCCCGGATTATCCGGGTGGCCTCGAATCCGTCCATCCCAGGCATCTGGCAATCCATGAGGATGAGGTCATAGGGGGAGACCTTGACCGCCTCAAGAACCTCGTTGCCATTGCCAGCAATATCGCAGCGGTACCCGAGCTTGTCCAACATGCGGACGGCTACCTTTTGGTTCACGAGGTTATCCTCGGCTACCAGAATCTTTGCCCGCCTGCGCCGCTGATCCTCGGCCAGGGTGAAACGGGTTACGAAAGGTTTTTCCTCGCGGATACCTTGGCCGGTTTTGGCGAATCCGATGACAGCGGAGAGACAGTCCTTTAAGTGAGAATGGCGGACTGGTTTGGTCAGGTATCCAGCGAATCCAGCCGCGCGCATGATTTGCGCATCACCCGGTTTTCCCCAATTCGCGAGCATGATCAGTGCCGGGGGGTGGTTCAGGCTCAGATCATTGACCAATCGGCCAAACTCCTCTCCCATCATGTCATTGAGGAGAAGCTCCACGAGCACCAGATCGAATGGCTCACCCGCCTGGTCCCGTTTATAGATTTCATCGAGAGCGCTTTTCCCTGAATCAGCAACCTCAACCACACATTTCCACGACCGGAGATAATAACTGAGCACCCGGCGGTAAGTGGGACTCTGGTCAGCCACGAGCACCCGGATTCCTTCGAGGTTTTCCGTGGAGGGGAGCTCCGCATGGCCCTTGGAGAGGCCCACCACTACATCGAACCAGAAAGAGGAGCCGACTCCTACCTCGCTCTCGGCGCCAACTCCACCTCCCATTAACTCGGCCAGGCGTTTACAGATGGCCAGTCCCAGTCCAGTGCCCCCGAATCTCCGGGAGATGGAGGCATCTGTTTGGGAGAATGGTTTAAAGAGGCGGTTCAGGCGGTCTTCGGGGATCCCGATTCCAGAATCCTTGACCTCGAAATGAAGGGCGGCATCGCTATCGGACCGGTCATCCATCATGGCACTGACCAGGATGTCACCAGCCGGGGTGTATTTGATGGCATTGGAGAGGTAGTTCAGTAAGATCTGGCGGATTCGTCCCGGATCTCCCTTGATCCAATACGGGAGACGGTGATGGAACAGGCAGGCCAGCTCGATTCCTTTCTCAGCCGCCTTGGGCGCAAGTAGATGGACTGTCTCTTCCACAGTAGTGCGGATATCGAAATCAATCATCTCGAGCTCGAGCTTGCCCGCATCGATTTTCGAGAAATCCAGAATATCGTTGATGATTGAGAGGAGCCCATCCGAGCAATTCCGGATGGTCTCCGCAGCCTCGCGTTGATGGGGATCAAGATCGCTTTCCAACAAGATGTTGGTCATCCCGATAACGCCATTCATCGGGGTGCGGATCTCATGGCTCATCATCGCCAGGAATTCTGATTTGGCTTGGGCGGCGGAATGAGCGGCTACCAGCGCTCGTGCGAGAGATTCGTTCTTCTGACCAATCTGATGGGCATAACTGTCCGCCAGGGTCTGGGCCATGATCTCATGGGTGATGTCCCGCAAGAGGCCAATATACCGGATTCCCCCTGGAGTGGAGGTTCTTCCGGCCGAGAAAAGAAGAGCAAGAGCACGCCCATCTTTGTGTGTACCGTGAACCTCTAGCCCCTTCGCTTCTGGTCCGGGGATATGGTTTTCCAGCCATCTGGTGAGTCCACCTGGTCCCAAAGATTCCGCTGGAATGTGAAAGAGATGAGAGAGACTTTTGCCCTGGAGTTCCTGTGCGGTGTACCCAAACAACCTCTCCAGGGAGCTGTTGTGACCTTCGATCAATCCGTTCTCATCAAGAAAAACAATCCCATCGGAGGTCAAACCACCCAGCACACGCAAAAGGGATTCCCCCTCCGAGGACGGAAGGGGAATCCAGATGGTACCTTTTTCACCCCCTGAGGGGTCGTGTGCCTCCATAGCCACTCACTTGCCCTGAGCCGGTCGCTTAGTAACGATAATAGTCCGGTTTGTAGGGTCCCTCCACGGGTACTGATAGGTAATCGGCTTGTTCTTGGGTAAGCGTAGTCAGTTTCGCACCGACACGCTCCAGGTGCAGCCGCGCCACCTGTTCATCCAGCTTCTTGGGTAGGACATACACCTTCTTGCTATATTTTCCGGAGTTCTTCCACAGTTCGATCTGTGCCAGAACTTGATTGGTGAAGGAGTTGGACATCACGAAGCTGGGGTGGCCAGTCGCGCAGCCCAGGTTAACTAAACGTCCCTCGGCGAGAATTGTGAGACGTTTACCATTGGGCCAGATCACCTGATCGACCTGTGGTTTAATGTTGACGCGTTTGAGAGAGGGATCCCTAAAGACCGAGTTCACATCCACCTCGATATCGAAGTGTCCGATATTGCAGACAATGGCCTGATCGCGCATGGCATCCATATGCTCGCGGCGGATGATATCACGGCAGCCGGTGGTGGTGACAAAGATGTCGGCCTCGGAAACCACATCCTCCAAACGTAATACCTGGAATCCCTCCATCGCCGCCTGCAGGGCACAGATCGGATCAATCTCGGTGACCACCACCCGCGCGCCGAACCTTTGCAGTGATTGGGCACAACCCTTACCCACATCCCCATAGCCGCACACCACCGCGAGCTTCCCGGCGATCATCACATCGGTTGCGCGCTTGATCCCATCAATCAAGGATTCCCGGCAACCATACAGGTTATCGAACTTGCTCTTGGTCACCGAGTCGTTCACATTGAAGGCCGGACAACCCAGTGTGCCCGCGCGCTCCATTTCATAGAGGCGGTGGACACCCGTGGTCGTTTCCTCGGAGATCCCATGAATGCCGGGGAGAAGCTCTGGCATCTTCTGGTGGACCACCAAAGTGAGATCACCGCCATCATCGAGGATCATGTTGAGTGGTTTTCCATCTGGCCAGAATACGGTCTGCTCGATGCACCACCAGAATTCTTCTTCGGTCTCGCCCTTCCAGGCGAAAACCGGGACTCCTTTTACTGCGATCGCGGCGGCGGCATGGTCTTGGGTCGAGAAGATATTGCAGGAGGACCAGCGGACCGAGGCCCCTAAGTGTTCCAAGGTTTCAATCAGCACCGCGGTCTGGATGGTCATGTGCAAAGAGCCACCGATGCGTGCTCCTGTCAGGGGTTTGGATTGACCATACTCCTTCCTCAAGGCCATCAATCCCGGCATCTCCGTCTCGGCAATCTCGATCTCTTTACGTCCCCATTCCGCGAGTGAAATGTCGGCGACTTTGTAATCAGCCGTGGGTGTCTTGGTCAGCGTGGCCATTGTTCTAGAATCCCTTTCAATAGCCGCCGTGGGGGAGAGCCGGGGGCCGGTCTCAGTTTTATCCAGGCGGAATCTCTGTTATCGTGCATCTTCGAGGATGCGACATGTCACTTTATCGAAACGGACCATCTGAGGCAACGTCCTTCACACGTTTCTACCTCACAATCCAGTCTCTCTCCAGTCTTCTGGTTGTGGCTCTGATATTCCTGAGCCTATGTTTCCTACCGTTACCAGCACGAGCTGGATTTTGGGATGAAATGTTGACCACCCCTCCTCTGAGTGAACGCTATCCACCGGAATCTCCCAAGCCTGTCTGGGATCAGACCGATATCAATATCCTCTGTATGGTCCAGATCATGGATGGCCTGGGACGGCGTCAGGTGCAGGAGATCAACCGGTTCAAAGATCGTTTGGAAGGGAAGGCCACTCTGGTTCTTGCTTCCATCGACCGGGATGAATCCAAGAAGTGGCCTCTGGAGTACATCAAGGCTACCTGGGACCGGCTCAAGATCACGATTCCGATCTGTGATCTTTCATCAAAGGATAGAAAAGACCTCTTCGGGGGCTTCGATCCCCAACGTATACGGGTGTTGCCACAGGTCTTTTTCTTCAACCATAAGCGGATATTATTGCGTATCGTGGAAGGTTTCAAAACTGCTGAGGATTTAGAAGCCGTTCTGACCGAAGTGCAAGCTGTTAATCCAAATCCTGACCCCCTTCCCATGACGAACTCGATTCTGGTTAACGGGAGTTTTAATGATTGGCCTGCTGGGACCTCCCTCCCTACTGGGTGGGAGATCCGTGATCCCAGTACCATCAGTTTTCTCCATGTGGAGAAAACATCCGCGTCATCCAGCGGAATCGCCGAGATCCAAAGGGGCGCCTCGCCCAAACGTCAGATTCTTTTCCAACGTCTTTCCAACGTCCCCGCTCTGTTAGGTAAAAAGGTCCGCCTCTCAGCGGTGGCCAGAAGCAACTGTATTGGAAAACCCGTTGTAGCCTTGGCGATGCCGACGAATGAAACTGGAAGGTACCGTTATGCGCCGGAGAGTCCCTTCGTCACTGGAGAAGGTAAAGAGATCCCTTTGCGGATTCTGACCGCCTGTGACTTTGAGGCCAATACACAACAGTGGCAAAGCCAAACACGGGAAACCTTGATACCGGACCGGGGCAAGTTGTTTGTGGTGATTGTCTATCTAGAGGATTCCGGGGCTCCACTCTCTGCCGGACAGTTTGACAGCATCTCGCTGGAAGTCCTCGACAAATGAGGTAACCCAACCACGGAAAGATGGAAAGGAGAGAGGGCAATGCTGACACAGGCTGTCGAGATTCTTTCCCGCCTGGTGGCCTGTCCGAGCGTGAATCCTCTCCGTGAGATTCCTCAACACCCCCCTTTTGGCGAGGCGGCACTGGCGGACCTCCTAAAAAACATGCTCCTCCCCTGGGGCGCCGAGGTCTCCATTGAGGAGGTCTCACCTGGACGTCCCAACCTTATTGCACGTTTTGTGGGGCCGGCGGGAAGTCCCGCGCTGATGCTGGAGGCTCACGGCGATACGGTTACGGTCGAGGGCATGACTATCCCTCCCTTCGAGGGTTTTTTCGATGGACGCCGTCTGTGGGGACGTGGTTCATGCGACACCAAGGCGTCACTGACCGCGATGATGCTGGGGATTCATACCGTTCTCGAGGAGCAGGGCAGCCTTCCTTGTACGGTCTATCTGGTTTCCACCTGTGATGAAGAGCATGGCGCTTCCGGAGCGTACCACCTGGTTGCGCAAGGACCACACATCGATGCGGCGATTGTTGGCGAACCGACTGACTTGAGGATCGTGATTGCCCATAAAGGTGACCTGCGTTGGCGTGTCCGTGCTCTGGGAGTGGCCGCGCATAGCTCGAATCCCGATGCGGGTATCAATGCGATCTACCATATGGGGGTGATCCTGTTGATGATCCAGGACTGGCTCCTTCCCAATCTGCGGAAGGTCATTCATCCCCTTCTGGGGTCTCCCACGCTGAGTGTTGGCACCATCCATGGAGGAACCGCTGGAAACATCATCCCAGCCCTGTGTGAGATCGAAATCGACCGCCGGGTAATCCCCGGTGAGACCCGTGAAGAGATGACCCGGGCGCTTAAGGAGGAACTCGACCGGCTCAAGGCGGGACGAGAGAGTTTCCAATACCAGATCGAAGAACGGGATTGGTATCCGCCCTTCGAGGAGGATTTCGATGCCCCTATCACGAAGTTGGTGACAGCAGCCCGGGAGAAGGTCCTGGGGAAGGGAACTTATGCTTCCGCGCCCTGGGCCGCCAACGCGGGGGTCTTCAAAGAGGGGGGCATCCCCTGTGTCTTATTTGGCCCCGGCTCCATCGCCCAAGCACACACCAAGAATGAGTTCATAGAAATGAACCAGGTGGTCCAGGCGGCGGAGGTGTTCGCGGAGGTGATCCGTGGCGCGGGGGAGAGACTGGCAAGGTCCTGATAGAGTGTGTGTGTGATTTATTCCCGCTCAGAAGTCGCAGAAGTCCCTGTTGGCCTTTGTTGCCAACTCATCTGAAGTTTACGTTCATTGACCGCGCAATCCCGCAGGTAAAGATTGATGAGAGTCTGGTAGGGAATCCCAGTTTCCTCCGCCTGGGACTTAAAAAAGGCCACGGTATCTTTATCAAGACGCATTGTTACCGGCTGTTTAAGGTGCTGGACATAGGGATTCTTGCGCCCTTTCATCTGTGAAAAGTCATAGTGCTTTCTCATCTCCGATGTCTCCAATACTCCTCCTCTTCAACTCTATCAGCTTTCCTCGCTGATATGATGCGTACGACCCATTCAGTTTCATGGTAACAATGGCAAACCACCAAGGTGTGTAGATTGAAACTCATTCCCAAGAGAATAAAACGCTCCTCGTTTTCAGAATGATCGGGATCGAAGAATTGAATAGCATTGTTATCGTAGAAGACGGTTTGTGCCTCCTCGAAACCAATGCTGTGTTTCCTGAGGTTCTCTTTGTTCTTCCGCTCATCCCACTCAAAGGACAAGTTACCCATATGTACAATGTACATATATGATAGCGGATGGTCAAGGTGGAGGTGTTCCTGAATATAATCCGACGGGCTGGATCTACGGTATGTTCGCAAGAGATATGTAACTCTGGTAGACTTCTCTCAAGAGATGGAGGAACAACCAGTGAGAATTGAAATTGAGCGTGAAGAAGATGGCCGTTGGATCGCGGAGGTGATGGATCTACCGGGCGTGATGACCTATGGCGCGACACGGGAGGAGGCTATTTCCCATACCCAGGCACTCGCATTACGTGTGATCGCTGACCGGATGGAAAATGGGGAGTATTCCTGATTTATTCTTGTTCCGCTGCTGCTGAGTTTTCTTGTGTTTTTATTCTGGGATTCTCTCTGCCTCTTTAATGATCCCATCTATAGCGCAAACCATCTCTATGTACAATAAACATTTTGGATCTGTTTGTAGTTTACCGTGGAGGTATTGTGATGGACCGGCGTGAATTTCTGGCAATTACCAGCGCGGCTCTGGCGGCTCCCAGTATGTTTGGGACTGAAAGGGAAGCGGATGCGGTCTTGGTGGCCCAAGGCCAGGGTGGACAGGTCAAGAACGCTCAGAACCTCTATGCGGAGAGCGGGAAGATGAATGCTATGAGCCGCTTCTCCGGGCTGGCTCACGAGCTGTCCAACCATGAGGGTGTAGTGGTGGGAGTGATGAGTGACCCGCGCTTCGCGGGCAAAGAAGTACCCCAAGCGCTGCGGTATGAGCATATCGCCGAGGTATGGGGTGCGATTCCTGGTGTGCGGGTAGTTCCCCTGGATGCGGATCAGATTCGTTCATATGCGATTCTCTTCAAAGGCAAGATGGACCTCTTGGTCTTTCCATATGGTGGTGTTTACCCCATGGAAGCCTTTGGACTCTATTCCGGACAATCCTTTAATTACTTCCTGCGGCGCGGTGGCGCGGTGTTGACGACGGGTGGAATTCCCTTTTCCGGTCAGGCCAGCCCTTTTGGGGAGGTGATGGACACCAGCAGCCCTGAGAAACTGACCGAGGTCTTCGATAAATGGATCTCCAAGTTCGGCATTAAATACTACCAATGCCGGGTGGCGCCCACCAAGGAGGAATGTGATGCCGACCTGCTACCTGGAATTGATGCGGCGGCCTGGACTCCATCCTCAACTGGAGTGGTGATTATCAACAGCTCCCACGAGCCAGTTCCCAAACCCCCGGCGGGAAATGTTTTTCCCGAACGCACTCCAGCACGGACAGTGCTGCCTTTGTTGCATGGCACCGACAAGTGGGGGCAAGAACTCTGTATCAGCGCGGAGCTCGCGCAGGACTTCGAGAATGGGAGCCGGCGCATTCATTTCACCCATGAGGCCACATCTCACCCGCTGACACCGGATATGCCGCACTTCAAGCCACTCATGAAGGCTCTTTTCAGCCTCCTGATGAACAAGGTGTTCATTAAGGATGTTGAGACAGAATATGCCTGTTACCGTCAAGGCGAAGGTGTGACCATCCGCATGGAACTGGCCAGCTTTGAGAGTGGGAGAACAACAGTCACGGTTCTGTTGGAGATCGTTGATGCAGCCGGTAAGGTAGTACACCGTACGGAGAAACGGCTGACACTTCCGCCAGGCCGTGTCCAGCAGCGTGTGGAGACCTGGCGTCCCGAAGGCTTCGAAAGCGATGAATACACCATCCGTGTGCTTCTGCGCCGGGATGGGCATACCGTCTCCAAAGCCGCCAACGGTTTTGTGGTGTGGAATGAGAATGTAGTCAGTCAAGGCCCAAGAATTGGGATCCAGGGGCATTACTTCACCATCCAAGGCCAGACAGTGTTTCTCACGGGCACCAACTACTACGAGTCCACCCGGGGCGAGGGCATGTGGTTCCGCCCCAATACAGCCCAGATCATCCGTGATCACCGCCGGATGCACGAATGTGGCGTGAACATGATCCGTCCCCATTATCATCACCTGAAATGGTTCAGGGATTATCTCCTTTATCATCATGAAAAGTTGCCTGATTTCTACAGCGAACTGGAGGAGGGTGTGGGTCCGATGCCAGATGAACGTGTCTGGCGCATCTGGGACATGTTCATCTATCTCGGCCAGAAGTATGGAATTGTCTATAACGGGGATCTGTTCACCCTGGTACCTGAAGAGATGGGGGATCCGCGTGGTTGGTTCGGAACTGTCGAGGCGGTATATGATGAAGCCCGCCGGGAACAACAGAAAGAATTTCTCCTGGCGATTGACCGGCGTTACCGGAGCATCCCGGGCATTACCTGGGACCTTTTTAATGAACCCTACATGGTGGAGCCGGAGTCTATTGGCAAATGGGCGGAGGATCTGAACGCAGCGCTCAAAGCGGATGACTCACAACGGCTGATCACCGTGGGTGGTCCTGCCCATATCACCTCGGGGGTGGATTATGACTGCCCGCATGGGGCTCTTGCCCCCACCTTCCGTAATACCTCCTCCCGGCCCGTATTGCTGCAAGAACTGCACTTCGACAAACCGGAACCCTTGGAATCTGAGTTGCTCCAGGTGGAGGGATTTCGTAACAGCGCGTTGACGGCATTATACGTGGGTGGAGCGGGGTGGATGCCCTGGTCGTGGACACGGCAGAGGCGTCTCTGGCAAGACACATATGAGCACCACCACACCTTCCCGATGGAGAAATGGGATGACCGGCTGGGCATGCACACCCATGAGGATGGCACCCTCAAACCAGCGGGATTGGCCTTCCGGGATCTGGCCTTCCTTTTGTCTGGGATTCACCCACTTTCCCACGATCCTGACACACATCAAATCACAACCACGGGGGGGATTCTCTCGACACGGCTGGCTAACGGTGATACCGGCCATGAAATTCTGTATATGAAGGGAGAGCATTGTCTGGCTGGCTTGGCACGGAATACTGTCGCGCTGAATGGAAAGACTCTTCTCGAAGGCCCAGCTGGTTCGTACCTCTCAATGCGTGCGCTCGCGGGTGGTTTCGATGAGGCATTGGAATTGTTCGTCAAAAGCGAGCTGCCCGGCGACATCCTGGTGCATAGGTCCGGCGTGGATACCGTGGAGCTGGTGGATGCATCACCTACAGACTGCCGTGTACTGGAGACCGTTGAGTTCACGAACACCAGTGAAGCGGCGAAAATCACTGTGACCGGTGAGATGAATTATTATTGGCTACGGGTAAGGTTCAAGGGGGAAGCATGACCACAATCTCGATTTTTGTGGATAAACCTATGCAGCGTTCTGTACTTCGATATATTCAACGCTGGATTGGGTGAATTATGGTTCTATTCACCACCAAAGGCGCATGGATACAGGGAGAAGGATTCAAACATCGGATGGGTCCAGCCGATCTCTCCAAGATTCTGGATTCCTGTGGAGGTGCATGACCGCCGTGATGAGAATGGTATCTTCTATAACCTGGTAGACGATACCATATGGGAATCGATTCATTCGACACCGGCGTGTCTGTTTTGAAATGGGTGTCCAAGCCTGTGGGTGTTCGATGATACGGTTGATCGTACGTTTTACTTCACCCGCGAACTCGTATCCGAGACCTTCACTCTCATTATTGTAGTATCTGATTGTATTGAATAACTCGTCCTCGGCGGGAACAAGAAACTCGACCTTCATTACAGTCCGCCTCTTTCGATCCGGGCGAAAACCTCAGTAGCGGGCTTGGACTGGATCTCACCTCGTTCGTAAGCCTCAATCCGGTCTTCAACTTCGATAGCCCAACGCGCATCGATAGATTCTCTTTCCGGAGAAGAGAAGGCATCGAAAAGTTTCTCGATTAATTCCGCTCGTTCTATTGGCGAGAGTCGTAATGCGATTTGAAAAATCTGTTCGGCTTGGGGTGACATGCCTTTAATCCTTCTTCATCTATTCTATTCGCCGTTAAGGAGCTCATCAAGCGGTATTGTCCTTCCTTACCTGCTTGAGGACCGCTTCGACCCGTCCACCGGGTTGAGCGTCACGCACAATTCACCGGTCCCTGTCATCATAATGCTGGAGGTTGTATTCCGCCAGCCAAGATAGAAACTCCTTGTGTTCCTCCGGGGTGAGGTTTTTCACCTGTTCAACAATATTTGCAACTTGGGGGGATATGGTCCTGTTTTGCATTCCGATGTCTTGTGGAGGTTGTTCTATTGGGGCTTTTATTTTGGGGGCACACCCTATAAACCACCCATATGCCTCATTATTATCGGTCTGTATTGTTTCGAGAAACTTGGACCATATTCGACTTATCTCTTCAAGAATTTCCTTTGGTGACCAGACCTTTTGATCATCTTCGTCGTACGTCAAACGATCATAACTGAGATGTGCAAGGGCCCTATCCATCTGTTCTTTGTTCTCCTTGAGATACGTTGGGTAGTTATCCGATGTATATGACCATTGGGGGCAGTAGTGGGTGGCAACAATGTCATCGTCTCGTGTGTTGAGTTTCTTTTTTTTATCGAGTTTCGTGAAGAAGAAATCGCGAAGTACACGGGCATGAAGAACCATTCCTTCGGTGAGGAGATTTGTTAAGAATTTGCCTTCTGGAGGGGGGGGTTCAAGTCCTCGACAGCAAAGCCAAAGCATCTGAAGCTCATAGACCACGAACTTCACAGCCTCTTTCTGCTTTTCTCGTATTCCTTCTGCAGAATTGGGATTGTCTATATCGAGACCGGGACCTTCCTGATTCTCCTTGTTAGAGTCTTCCGTTGAAGACTTTTTGGTTGGGAATTGATGAGGTGAACCAAGTCCTTCTGTCGCTACACTTGGGGTGCGCAAGGATCTGAGGGAAACCATCGTCGGAAAATTATTGTTTTCTTCGGATTTACTCATTTACATCCCTTTCTCCCTAAAAGATCGAGAAACTGAACTTTAGCAGTCTGTGGAAAATGTTCGATGTCCTGGATTCCCGCTTTCGCGGGAATGACGAATCATCGAATTTGCTTGGGAAATCGTCATTCCCGCAAAAGCGGCTCCACAACTCCATCGCAACGAGGTCTTTTTCAACAAGCTGCCGACACGATGTAAACGATCAATGATGCATAGTCTCGTTTCTCTCGTCGCAACAACCGTCGCGTGGAGAACCAGGAACGTTTCTTCATCTTACCAAAACCCTCGAAATCTCCTCCATGCCACACACCAGCCTCTGTTCCATGACCTCGTTAAAACTACCGGAGGAGTGGACCAAGGATAGGGTCTTTTTGACTGCCTGAATTGCGGAGCAGACCACGATCGTGGGAAGACTCACCCGTGCCACTCCCAATTCACGGAGATCTTGGATGGACATGGCTCCGATATTATAGGCCATACCAGCGGCAATACTTATGGGTCCATTAATCTCCTTCACAATCTGCCTGGCCTCATCAAGCGTACTGACTCCCACTACAAAAACCAAATCCGCGCCGGCCTCGAGGTACTCGTTCCCACGTTCGATCGCCTCCCGCAGGCTTGCCTTCTGGTCAGGCCATAACCTCAGCGTATCGGTCCGCGCATTCAGTACAAGACCGGCTGCATTCTTAGCGCTGGCTGCCTCGCGGGCGGCAAGAATTTTCTCTTTCATCAAGGACCGTTCGACGACACCTTTGGTTTCCGCCGGTGGCAGAATCTGGTCCTCGATGTTGATTCCAGAGACGCCTGCATCAATATAAGCCCCGGCAGTCTCGAAAACCCTTGAGGGTGGACCGAATCCATCTTCACCATCGGCCATCACGGGAACACTCACTGCTAGCACAATATCGCGGGTGATTTCCAGATTCTTTTCAAAACTCAATCTGGTTTCAGGGACCGCCCGCGATGCGAGAGCCATACTAAAGCCGGAACATTGTACAGCCTTGAATCCGCTGAGTTCGATCAGACGGGCGCTTAAGCCATCATATGCGTCCGGAATGATCAATGGACGTTCTGTTCTAAGGAGTTCTCTAAGAGTTGTGCACAGAGTCATTTATCAATTCCTCCACATTGTTTCATCCAGTTGGAGAATCTTCAGGTCCTTTTTGTATCTTCGCGATGAGCTCGATCTACACTGATGCCCAGAAACGATCCATGGGATTTCTCCTCATCCATAGACTAGTCTGGCGGTGATTCCCAAGCAAGCGAGAAAAGGTTCCTTTTTCTGGATACCAATTCCGTAGTCCACGTGTCATAATGAGTGATTGGATTCATAGGAATGGAATCGCAACTCATCCATGCCAACTATTTTACGGATTGGTCCCTATCGGATATACTTTCATAGTCATGAACCAAATGAATCGGCTCATGTTCATGTGGATCGTGACGAGCAATCGGCCAATTTTTGGCTTGTTCCAATCACATTGGCCAGGAATCTTGGATTTAGTCCACAAGAGTTGAGAGGTATAGAGCGTATACTATCCGAGAACGAAAAGATCCTTTTGGAGGCATGGAATGACTACTTCTGAGATAAGGCCCGGCGAGAAAATCAAAGATGTCCGGTGTACTGAAGATGTTCTCCAAGTGGACCTCCTGGATGGACGGTCAGTTATTGTTCCTCTAGCATGGTATCCCAGGTTGCTTCATGCAACATCAGCACAACGTTCCAATTGGCGGATGAGTGGTGGAGGTTTTGGAATACACTGGCCCGACATTGATGAGGATTTGAGTATAGAGGGGCTGCTACGTGGCGCTCCTGCACCTAAACATACAGCCATTGTGGGAAGGTGATTGAGATGGAGGTACGACATAAAACCTTGGACTGTGTTGAGATGAAGCGTGAGGGTCCAGAAGGATCTACGAAGAACTCAAAGATATGTCGGTCGAGGAATAAAATCGAATACTGGCGGTGTGGCACTGAAGAGTCAAAGGCATGGATCTGTGAACAGCGTAGTAAAAAAGCCGGCACCACTTCAGACAAAACTAACTCTTAACACTAATCTTCGAAAGGCTCCCTTCCTTTCTCTCATCACCGCATTCCCATGAACCTCTTCCATTCCATACCCACCCCGATCCTTGACCGGATGCACACTCTCGAGGAGATGGACGCCCTTGACCGGGTTGATGGCACCGGGCGTCTGCAGCGGCTTCGTCAGATTCCACCTGAAACTGGGCGTTTTCTCGCGCTCATGGCGATGTTGGCTCCGGTGGGACAGTGGATCGAGATTGGCACCAGTGCGGGGTACTCCTCGATGTGGATTGCTCTGGCCTGCCATGCCAGGGCGTGCAAACTCACCACATACGAAATCCTGCCAGAGAAGGCGGCGCTTGCTCGCGAGACCTTCCGCTTGGCCGGGATCGAGGATGTGGTGGACTTCGTGGAGGGCGATGCCCTGGAACACCTCGAATCCACGAGCGATATTGCCTTCTGTTTCCTGGATGCCGAGAAGGAGGTTTATGCTGCCTGTTATGAGTTGCTCGTTCCCCGGATGGTTCCGGGTGGTATCCTCATTGCTGACAACGCAATCAACCACCGGGAGACCCTCGCCCCGATGATCGATCGAGCTCTCTCAGATCCCCGTGTGGATGGTATGGTAATGCCAGTGGGGAAGGGAGAATTAGTGTGTATCAAGACGCAGGGATAATGAATCAATTTTCCGACAGGAAGGAGAACACCATGCGACGGGAAGTGTTTTCAATTATGGGAATCATCACCGGAGCCGCTTCGCTCCTGTGCTGGATCGTGATGTTCATGGCCGGGACGGATGTCTGGCATGATATCGGAAGACCTGAACTCTGGAGCCCTATCCAACCGCCCTATCCCGATGTCCGTGTGTTTCTCTGGGCTTATTATCTCCTCTTTCCAGTCCTGTTGGCGCATGTCACTTTCGCTGTCATTGGGTTCCAAACTGCATGGCGACAGGACAAGCGCGAGTTAACCCGGTAGTCCTCAAGCAGTCTGCGTTTGAGGTTCGAGTTGTTCTTCCAGGGCGCGGATCGCGTGCATGATCTCGGCCTTGCAGGCAACAATGCTCTCTACTGCGTTGGCTGCGCGTAAAGCCAGGAGGGCCTCCTCGCAAGCATACCTTGCGAGTTTCTCCGCGCTGGCCCGGCGCACCTCCGGATCCTCATCACCCAAATCGGCAAGTGCCTGATGCAGCTCGGTCCGCTCCTGGAGCGATTGCCAAGTAAATCCGATACCTTTACTCCTCCGCCGTTTTGCAGGCGGATTATCCTCCGTTGGATTCATGGTGTTCTTCCCCCCTCCCCAGTTGTTCATCAAAAACCACAGTGTTCCGTTACTTCCTCTCAAATCTAGGACTCCTCAGGGACTGCGATGATTCAAAAAAAACGTCCCCCCTTCATACGGGTAACGAAAAAAAGCGCAAGAGAACTACCTATTCATCGAATTTGTTGGTTTTTTTTGAGAAAAGATGGGAAATCCAGTGACTTCCTGTCCGGAGGGGCTATACTTATTTCAAGGGTGCACATCTGACACGGGGAGACCTGTGTCTCTGGAGATCAGGTGTGATTGTTTTGGAGTTCCTTGTTCTACCTTTGGTGCGTCGCCTGTAATCTCGATTGCAGGAGGGTGGTATGTCACGTTCACTCCTAACCATGGTTTTTTCCATCTGTGTCTTGGCGGTTCTCACATTTTCATCCACATGGGCAGTTGAGGTCATGACACCGGGTGATCTGAATCTGGATTCAATCACCAATCATGAGGACTTCTTCCAGCTCCTGATGGACTATGACCCTTCGGGACCGAGATTGGCGCCCGAGGCTGATTCCAATGACGACTTACGGGTGAACCATATCGATGTCCAAGCGATGATCCTGGGGCGTCTACACGGCAATCAGGCGGTTCCTACTCCTGAGCCCTCACAGACTGGTGCCGTAACGGGTGTGGTCCTTGAGGATGTGGGGGATGCCCTGGTGGTAATCCCCATCTCCGGTGCGACTGTATGGATTGCCTGTGAACAAGGGATCCGTTTGAAAACCACCAGTGGCGAGGATGGAGCCTTCCGCTTCGAGGAGGTCCCAGCCGGTCCAGCCAGGATCACCGCCCGCCATCCGGGGTACCATCAGGCCCGCGCGAAGATTGAAGTGGTCACCAGTGAGGAGACCTTTGTCACCCTCAGCCTGGCTTCGCGGAATGCGGATCTGGCCGACCTGAGTGGATTTGTAAAAGGAGCCTCCTCCAATGACCTGACCTTGGCGGTTCCGCTCCAGGGTGCGGCGGTACGGATCATACCGGTCGATGAAAATGGCATCACGGGTGACTACGATGTGTCACACCTCCCCGGCGAGGAAGATGGTCATCAGGTGGTCTTCACCAATGACCAGGGTTACTACATCGTGCATGACCTGTCCGCTGGAAGCTACCGTGTGGTGGTCTCCGCCAATGGCTACAAATCCGAGGAGCGTCAGATCGAAATTCTCTCCAGCGAGGAGGAACACCCCGAAGATTTCGTTCTGCTCCCGGTGATTCGTCCTTATGGCGCCGTGGCCGGGACAGTCTTTTCCTATGATCCCCGTTCCGCGCGTCCTTACGATGCTCCCCTGGCGGGGGCGCGCGTGGTCTTGAAACCTGCCGCCACTGACGACACTTCGAGTAAACCCCTACGGCATTACGAGGCCATCTCCGATGAGACTGGCCACTACATCATTAAGGGAGTCTGGCCCGGTATCTACATCGCCCAAGCCATCGCGGGGTCTCACTATCCAGCCACTGCGGAAATTAAGGTTGTGACCCAAGAGAAAACCCTTCAGGATTTCCATCTGGAGGTGATCCTCAGTTCAAAGGGGGCAGTCGCGGGTACGGTTACCGGGGTGACTCAGGGATTGGAGAATCCGGTTCCCTTGGAGGATGCCTTGGTGAGTCTCCTGCCAGGGGCGGATGATGAGGATGATTACATTACCTGGACAGAGACGCTGGTTGAGGCGGTGAGAATCCGGAGTGTGACGACCGATGCGGAAGGGAAGTATGCCTTCCGGGATGTCCCCGAGGGTAATTATCTCCTGATCGCCTGGGCGCGTGGCTGGGGCAAGGTTACCGGAGCGGCTACAGTCATCGCGGATGTGACCGCCGTGGTTAATCTTCAGATTATTCATCCTGAACCACCCTCACCCGCCACACTCAGTGGAGTGGTGTATGGGGGGAATCCTGTAATCAATACCCCCTTCCAACCCATTGCGGGCGCGAAGGTGGTGGCTGTCCCAGCCCTTTCCGACTGGTTTGAGAAGGCCCCGATCGCCGGTGGAATCAATAAGGACAGTGATTCACCTGGACAGGTCTCCGCTAATATATATAAACGTTTCGTGACCGAGACTGATGAGAATGGTCAGTATCGTTTTACCTCCCTTTCGCCGGGATCTTACCGTGTCACTGTGTTCGCGGAGGGATATGAATCCTCCTGGCAACTTGCCGAGGTCACCTCGGGCGTGAACACTGAATTGGATTTCTATCTCAACATCCTCCCCTCAGGACCGGGAATTGTCTTGGGAACAGTTTTTTCATCCTTCAGCGGCTCCACCAATCCTATTCCCATTGAGGGCGCCAAAGTGCGCATGACAGCGGAGGATTCTGTAGGGGTATTTTTAGCTCTCTTCGAGGCGGAAACCAACGCGGAGGGTTACTTTGAGTTCGCTCCTGTCCCGGTGGGATCCTATGACCTGGAGGTGACCAAAGAGGGATACCGCTCCGAGCAACTCGATGTGGAGGTGGAGCCGGGTGAGACGGTGAAGCTCTCGATAGAGATGTTCCTTGAAGAGACAGAGAGCACAGGCGCATTGGAGGGACATATCTGGGAGGAGATCGATGCCAATGTAGATCAAGCTCCTACCCCGGTTGAAGGAGCGCTGGTCTGTGCAATTCCAGTCAGTTTCTCTCTTCCGGCAAACTCTACTTTCTTGGGTTTGATTGAGAATGAAGGAGACGATTCACTTCAATGCACTCCTCTCATTACCCACACCAATGCCGATGGGTATTACCGTTTTGATTCAGTTCCGGCGGGAACCGCCGCGGTGGTGGTGTTGGCCGATGGATATGTCCCCGCTCTGGATACCACCCAGATTGTGGCTGATGAAACCACGTTTCTGGACTTCTATCTCAAACCGATAGGGGGTAGCAATGAGCATGCCAGCCTGTCGGGGGTGGTGACAGGACACACCGATTATCCCACCTTCGCCCCGGTGTATGTGGTTGGCGCCAAAGTGACCCTGACTCAGCAATCCAGCGGCGGTACCTCAACCTCCAACCATCAACAAAAATGTAAGTTGATCACATACACCAATGAATGGGGGGTGTACGAATTCCCGAAACTCAGTCCAGGACTCTACCTGATGAAGGTCCAAGCGGATGGTTATGAGGACGCTGAGTTGAAAGTGGATATCGCCGAGGGGACCGCGGTCCGTCAAGATGTTGAACTCATGCCCGAGGAGGGTGAGGACACGGCGAGGCTGTCTGGTTATGTCACCGAAGTTGATTCCAATGGTGTAGCCGGACCGGTAGCGGACGCGACCGTGAGACTAGTTCCCGATGACGTGCCCATTATTGCCATCTTCCCGCCACCGAATGCTGGCTATGACCGTGCTACAGATGCCAATGGGTATTACCTCTTCGAGTCGCTCCCAGCTAAGGGGTATCAAGTGGTTGTGCTCAAGGATGGGTATACCCCCACTCAGGGACATGTATATCTGGAGGCAGGAGAGGAACTCCAGGCGGATTGGATTCTCGTTCCCGAAGGAACCGGAACCGAAACACGTCTCTTTGGGTATGTTACCAGAGCCAATGCTGACGGCAGCTCGACGGGAGTACCGATTCAGGGGGCCACGGTCCGGCTCGGTGTGGATGTCGTGACGACTGACGGCAAGCATGGAGACACGGACCTGAAACAGGTGACCGATGAGAACGGCTATTACGAATTCGAGGATCTTGACCCCGGTTCGTATATCGCGGCCTGCACCATGGATAACTACGAGTTCGAGGTGACACAGGTCCATCTATCCGAAGGAGAAGAGAAACAGCTCGACTTCACCCTGATGCCATTAATCCCGGGTTCCGCGACACTTAGCGGCGTTATTACTGAGGATGTGGGTGTGTTGACTGTCTGGATCCCCATCAGTGGGGCCTCCATCTCACTTACGCCAATCAATACGGAACAAGCTTCCAGAACCACCACTAGCGGTCCTGGTGGAGACTACAAATTCGAGGATGTCACACCGGGTGAGTATAATGTTTCGGTGACAGCCGGGGGATACGTGGGAGAGGAGACCACGGTTTATCTCCCAGCGGGAGTCGATGTGGTCAAGAACTTCGCGCTCGAACCGGTTCCAGATGAGGAAACCGCCAGTCTCTTTGGAAAAGTAGAGGAGATTGGAGATAACTGGGCGGTGACACCCCTGCCTGGGGCCACCATAACGGTGGTCTCGAAGAGTGTATGGGCGGAATTGGATCTCCCCGCCAATGATTGCCCACCGCCCCCCGGTGTGGGATACACGGACACGAGTGGAGAGGATGGTTCTTACGATATTAGATCGCTTCCTCCCGACACATACAAAGTCTTTGTCTGGAAGGATGGATACGGGAGTGTGCATGAGACGCTTGAACTCTCAGCCGGTGACCGGAAAGAGGTGAACTGGAAACTGCGGCTCATCACGGAGACTGTCCATGCCCAGTTTTTTGGATATATAACCGAAAAGTCGGCCTTGGGTGAGGTAAAACCGCTTGAAAATGTGTTGGTCCGGCTTAAACCGATGGATATTATCGAACTTGCCACCTTTCCTTCTTCCACCTTTTCCTATGGTTATGACAGATTGACAGATGCAAATGGCTACTTTGAGTTTAACCTTCTGCCGTTGAATGGCTTTACTGGGGTGATCCGCAAGAGTGGGTATTCTTCCGTGAAGATTGGGGAGACACATATTGCTGAGGGAGAATCGCTCCAAAAGGATTTCACCCTGGAAGTCCCCATCGACTACGCCAAAATTACGGTCGACGTAACCGAGTCGACACCTTTACTCCGTCCGGGACGGTTTCCTATCGAGGATGCCACTGTCACACTCGTCGAATCGGATGGCGATGAGAGGACAGGGCATACCAACAGTTGGGGATATCATGTCTTTGAGTCCGTGATGCCTGGCGCCTATGTGATCTCGGTCACGGCGGAAAATTTTGTCAGCCAGTCCCATACGGGATCGGTTGATCCGGGAGCGGAGATCACTGAATCCTTCCAACTGGAGCCGGTGGTGGAAGACTCCGCAACACTGACGGGTTATGTGACCGAAGACATGGGATGGCTGGAAATGTGGGTTCCGATCGAGGGTGCTCTGGTGAGCCTGGCGAGTGTCAATACCGATGAAATCCTACTGACCACCACGACTGATGAGCATGGAAAATACACCTTCGAGGATGTCTCCCCACGTGAATATGACGTCACAGCCCAAGCGGAAGGATTCATCTCCGAGACAGAGCCGATCACACTCAAGGCGGGCGATGAAAAGTACCTCAATTTCTCTCTTGAGGCTGAGGCGGAAGGCCCCGCGACGCTGACCGGTTATGTTAGCCAGGATATGGGCCCATTGGATGTGTGGATTCCAATCGAGGGGGCTTTGGTGAGTCTGGCGGGTGTCAATACTGATGAGGTTCCACGGACCACCAAAACCGATGCCTCTGGAAAATACACCTTCGAGGATGTTTCCCCACGTGAATATGACGTAACCGCGCAAGTGGAGGGATTCATCACCGAAACTGAGCGGATCACGCTTCAGGCGGGCGATGAAAAGTACCTCAATTTCTCTCTCGAAGCAGAAGATGAGACTGAATATGGCGCGGTCACAGGAACAGTAACCCATTATTGGCGCGATAATGATCCCACGCCAGCGCCGGGATTACAGGTCCGTCTCCGTGCTGTCAGCAGTGACAAGAATGAGGTTGAGGTCTATGAGAAATACACCTACACCGGCCTGGATGGAACCTATCAGTTCGATGAGGTTCCGCCCGGTGAGTACACGCTGAAGGTCACAATCCTCTTCCACGATCCCTTACGCGCGGCCATCGAGGTGATAGCGGGAGAGACGACGGTCCAGGACTTCAGCTACGAATTCATTGCGGGTGCGGTGACAGCGGGGAAATAGACTAAGCTCATGCCCTGGAGTAACCCACCGGGGGCGGCGGCATTTAATTAATGGGAAGCGGTGAAATGCCGTTGCCTTGCCCCCGGCTAACAACGGAATATGCTGGCGCGAGAATCCTCTCCCGCGCCAGCATAGCAGTGTTCAGGCGCTCAATTCCTCGCACTTACGAACCACATATCCTGTGATAAGCCGCCGCAACAAGGCTAGATGTCCCTTGGCGAGAGCGGTCTGGAGCCGTGCCTCGATCTCATCCATGCCGGGGATGAACTTGCCAGCCTCCCGGACATGGGTGATGCTGGCGAGGGCTTTCTGGGCTTCTTCTTGCAAGGCTTTGACAATTTCCGGTGGTGGGGTGGGGGTGAATTCCGCGAGGTCCACCTTCGCGGAGGCCGCGAAGGAACGCAGTTCGTATGGTCCCAGTTCCACCTTCCATGAAGTTGAGGCAGAGAGAGTCTCACCGGTGGCAAGATCCTGGATGGTTCCGGGTTCGCTGGTGAAGTGGACATCCACCTCGATGGGGTAGTACTCGCGGTTTATCATGTAGAAAGACAACTTGTCATTGCGGTGAAGTTTGCGGATCGCTACTGGGTCTGTGGTGCTACCAACCATATCGAATTTCACATCGGGCAGGGTTTGGTATGCACGTGCGAAACCACGGATTGCTTGGCTGTGGGCCTTGTCGAGAAAGAGGCCTCCACGGGTCATCCGGCAGGCATCCAGTTCGGCCAGGGCATGGGCATAAGGTTCGAGGAAGTGCGGACCGGCGGGGAAGGGAGGCGTGATTCGTAACTGCGAGTTCCACCAGAAGCCATCCTTCGGGTACTCTGAATTGATTCGCATGATTCCATCCACCGGTTTTCCATCCATCACTTTGATCTGGGGCAGGTTGGGATCATCCGCCTCAGGCTTGAACCAGATGTGTTTCCCCCAAGCCTCGACCCAGCAATTAAAAATGAACACGCCTGGATGCGAATGTGCATGAGCCGCCGCGAGGGTGTCTTGGTCGAGGAAGTCGAAATCGCGGAACATAGTCAAGGATGAGAGCGGGGCGGTGATTCCGGCCGCTGGATTGGCCCCATGCCCGCCGCGGTCACGCGAGTTGCCCATGGCCAGATCCACCTCAAGTCCCGGTTCATCCCCGTACAGCGCCATATCGATTCCCGCCTCGCGGTAGAACTCGTAGTTGGACATGCGCGCGCCGGTTTGATGCGGTGTGGAGGCGGAACCGAGTGTGTTCGGAATGGCGGTTTCATCCCATAGAGTGACAGTGACGCGTAGGTCTGGGCGGGTCGAGGCCAGGGTTTCGTGGATGCGTGAGAAGAGTGCACGGATCTTATGGCAGCGCCAGGAGATCCAGGCCGGACGGCAGACAAAAGAGAGGAATTGATATCGCTCGGAAAAACGCTCTGGACTTTTGAGATCACCTGGAACCTCGATTCCGGTTTCTTCCTGGAACAGGTGGATTGTGTAGTCGTCATACCCGGAATGGATCGAGCCGAACCAGGGCATGCTGGAGGCGAACATGTTGAAAGAGATCCCTTTAAAAGAATGGAACTTCCCATAACGCTCACCGATCTCGCGTACAAACCTTAGGATGGCCGCTTCCACTGTTGGATGGAGCGGGTTGAACATCGGGGCAGTGTGGTAGGCGGGGTTGGACAGTTCTCCATAGGCGATTCCGGGGATGACGCCAGAATAGGGTTCAACGTAGTCTCTCGATTCCAGAACCTTGGCAATGGCGGTGAAGTTCTTAACGTTATAGAGCCCGGTCCAGTCGCGTGTGCCCTCCTGGACATGGTTATTCCAGATCATGTTGTTGTAGGTCTCCGCGCCGGCCTGGATGGAGGCGAGGTCGTTATTCATCTTCTCCATCAGGCTGCCCAAGCGCATGAGGGTCATCGATCCCTGGAATTCCAGCCCTTCCTCATCGAACCGTTGCAGTAGATCCGCATACCAGTCCGCTGGTTGGGAGGACCAGTGCACATACTGCTTCCGGTCCGGGGTAACCACTGTCTCAATTGCGCCCGAGGGTTCATGTTCAGAGGGGAACATGGGGCCGTGATACCAGGCCAGGGGGTAGGCCAGGAGAGTTTGCCCGGTGTGGTGCATGTACTCAATAACATGGCTGGCCCATTCGGTATGACCCATCGCCCCTTCCGAGGAGCCTGTACCGCAGGGGTCCTCGTATTGGATCCCAATCTGACGCCGTCCCTCTTGAGTGGGGGCTGGAGGGAGATCCAAAGGCGGGAGATTGTCCAGTTCCCAGATCTCAATGCTCGCGGCAGCGGCGGGTTCGCCTTCGCTCCAGGTGATGAACACCAGTGAACAATCCCGCCAACGCGGCCAGAAGACTTGTTCGATCTCCAGCATCGTCCCCGAGAGTGGTTGCGCCCAGTTAGTGAAGATCCCGGTGGTAAGGTCATAGGTGGTTCCATCCATCAGGCACATGAAACGGCGTTTGTCATCGGGGAAACGGATCAATGCCACATGGGGTTTTCCCACATTCTCGATCTGAAAACGGTATCCAAAACGGGACAGGGGTTTGGCTTCAGCTTCCCGGTAACGTCCCGCTAGGCCTTCCACCACTTGAACATTATCCGTGCTGAAAAACTGATCCGGGGGGTAGTCGGCGGTGCAATCGAAGCGATGAAGCAGACGCCCTGGCGCTCCTTCCAATGGCTGTCCATCGGCAGCCCGAAGACCCCATGCCAGTCCGAGACTGGCTCCCAGAGTGGTTCCGAGGAATAGACGGCGTGAAATGGGTTCAAGCATGATGTGCCTCCTTGGTTCTGCTTCGTCATTTCCGCGAAAACATCTTTATGGTTATATTCTTTTTCAACAGGCTGCTATGTTGGAATAGAAATTACGTAGTACCGGTGCAGTTCAATGTCCATGTCTCGACTGCCCCCTTGCCTTTGATCTCGATGAAGCCGCGAGATTCAAAGGCATATTGATCACGAAGCCGCTCGTAAACTCCACGTGTAACCTGGATGGTATCTGGCAAGCCGTAGGATTCCATGCGGCTTGCCAGGTTTACCGTATCACCCCAGAGATCGTAGATAAACTTATTGCGTCCGATAACTCCCGCGACAACGGGGCCGGTGTTGATACCAATCCGCAGCCCCACCGGAATATTATTATTATCACTGAATTCCCTTGCGATCCGCATCATCCTGAGCGCCATGCTCATCATGCGTTCGATGTGATCGGGACACGGCTCAGGCAATCCACACACCGCCATGTAGGCATCACCGACAGTCTTGATCTTCTCAATTCCAAGATCTTGAGCGGCTAAATCGAATTGCGTGAAGAGATCGTTCAGCAAATCAACGAGATGGCTGGCGGGCATGGATGAGGCCAACTCCGTGAAGCCGACTATGTCGGCGAAAAGTACCGTCACTTCCTCAAACCTGTCGGCGATGTGCTCCTCCCCGGATTTTAGCCGTCCGGCGATAGATGGAGGGAGGATATTGAGCAGAAGGCGTTCGTTTTCACGGTGCAAGTGGTCCAAGGTCAGATGGGTGTGAACGCGTGCGAGGAGTTCATGGGCATTGAAGGGCTTGGCCACATAGTCCACCGCACCTAGTTCAAACCCTTGGATGATATCGGCGATCTCGGTCCTCGCGGTCAGAAAAATGACTGGGATCTGACACCACCGCTCGGAGGCTTTGAGCCGGAGGCATGTCTCAAATCCATCCATCTCCGGCATCATCACATCCAGAAGAATGAGATCGGGTTGGATATGGTCAAGGATATCGAGAGCCTGTTTTCCATTTGTAGCTACGCTGATTTGATAGCCTCGCTCCTGGAGCAGGGTCACCAGGATCTGGATATTAGCCGGCGTGTCATCGACGATGAGAATACGGTTCTTCATAAGGGTAAACGCTCAGGGCTTTTGGATAAAACCTTGGCCTATGTAAACCGAGAGTATTTCCGCCGAGCTACTCAGTCCGGCGGAGATACCCTCTCCTTGGTGGAGATCCTTGTCTCTCTCAGAGGATGCCGGCACGCGGCCAACTATAAAAGACAGATTTATGACTGCACATCAAGGTGACGCAAGAAATACTTAATCCAAGCGACAAGCCCTTTCTCGCCCTTCGAATCGTACTTAAATGGTTTGATGCACTCTTCCTTGGCGATGGTTACCAAGGGACGGTATTTACATTTTTCACCATGTACTGATTTTCCAAAGAGCATTCCTTTCACCCCGGATGACGATGACAGGACAATCACCGGAATGCCTTGATCTTGTCCCTTGGACTCGCATTCTTTCCAGAGCGCCTCAATAAAATCCCAGCCATCCATCACTGGCATCTGCAAGTCTGTGACGATCATCGCTGGATCAACACCATCCTTCACCCGGATGGCTTTGAGGAGATCAAGCGCTTCCTTACCATTCTCGGCCTGGTAAACTTTCAAATCCTTGTCCAAGTTGGTCATCGAACGGCTGACCATCCGCCGCACCGATTGCTCATCGTCAACTACCAGCACGGAGCGTTGACCGGGCTTCTTATCGGACCCTTCCAATACACGGATAAACGCCAATTGATCAGCGAGGATATCGTCCTCTGGATTGCCTGGATTTGTTACCATCTCTATTGTCCCCTTTCTTTCCCGCACCACAGGATGCGTTTGCTCATACAGCAGGCATTCCTCTCAAGGTCGAGAGGCAGTTTCTATTGAACTGGTAGTTTAAACCAGAAAGTGCTCCCTTGGCCAACCTCGCTGTCCACCCCGATCTGGCCCCCATGGGCCTCCACAGCGAGTTTGCAGAAAGTCAAGCCAAGCCCGGTTGAGTATTTCTTTCCTTCCTCGCGGCCCTCGACCTGGCCAAATTTCTCAAAGATACGTTCGCGGTACTCCGGCGGGATGCCGGGTCCTGTATCCTTGATTGCGGTCCTCACGGTATTTCCCTCCACCATCGTTGTCACCCGGACCTCTCCACTCTTTGGTGTGAACTTTAAAGCGTTGCCAATCAGGTTGGCGACCACCCGGGCGGCGACATCGGGATCACAACAGAGCGAAACCGGCTCCTCAGGCGGAGTGAAGATGACATTACGTCCCTTGACAAGTCCACCCAATGATTCAATTGCCGTGGAGATCACTGGCCGGAGATCACAGACCTGTTTGTGCAGTGGCATTTCTCCCGCTTCCAGACGGCTGACATCTAGCAGCGAGGTGACCATTTCACTGAGCCGCACCGCGGCGGTCAGAGCGGAATCGAGATCCTCGACCTGTTCGGTTTCGAGTTTTCCATCAAGATCCGATTGAAGCATCTGCAGACAACCGGAAAGACCGAGTAATGGTGAGCGTAGGTCATGGATCACCATGTGGACCAGACTGTCACGCAGGCGCTCCAGCTCGCTCAGACGGCGGTAGTTCTCCTGGAGTTCGCGTTGCTGATGGAGGAGAGCCAGATGGGTGCGTACACGCGCCAAGAGTTCATGGGTGTTGAATGGCTTAGTCACATAATCCACCGCTCCCAATTCAAATCCCTGAACAATGTCAGCGGTTTCGGTTTTAGCGGTCAGAAATATGACTGGGATCTGGCTCAATTGCTCATCCGCCTTAAGCCGCCGGCAAGTCTCGTATCCATCCATCTCCGGCATCATTACATCGAGAAGGATGAGATCGGGATGTACCCGGGCCAACACATCGAGGGCTTGTTTTCCATTCGTGGCTACGCTGATCTGGTAGCCATTCGCCTTCAGGATAGCGGTGAGTGTCTGGATGTTGGCGGGAGTGTCGTCAACAATGAGGATACGGTTCTCCGTGGCGGCAAGCGCAGAATTCATGAGGGAAGAAGTCCTTTCTCTTGAGCCGTTTTCTCGAGCTGTACAAGGGCTTCAGAAAACGAGAATGCACCGATTTGTTGTTCGAAGCCGGGGAAAGCCGCCTCCCCTAATAACGCTTGAAACACGTTCCGGTGGGATTCGAGGCAATCATTTGCTGCCGGATCGAAGTTATTTAAGTGAGCGATCATCTCCTGGACCACACCCCTTGTCTGTTCTGGATCGAGTGTGGTGGTGGTGGGAGCGGTTACCGGGGCCTCCGTGGGGAGTGCCTCACGCAGACGGTGGATAAAACTCTTGAGAATCGAAGCGAACTCGTCAAGTAGTGGTGCCAGTTCTTTGGAAGGAGTCTTCGTGGCGATAGCTTTTTCTAGAGTTGCGGCCACCTGTTGGAGCGCATGTGCCCCCAAACTACCAGCCACTCCCTTGACCGTGTGGGCCAACCGTTCAGCGGTCGACACATCATCCTGTGATAGAGCCTCGGTTATCTGGGCTGCTGCCGCCTCTTGTTGATCCACAAACTGGCGTAGCAACTTCAGATAAAGTTTCCGGTTCCCAGCCACACGGATCAGGCCATCTTTTGTATCGAGACCCTCGACCACTGGAATCTCTACCTCCTTCACTGGGGGTGCTTCGGGTGGCTTCGGTCCGGTGGCGGCTGGAGATTCCGTCCGCTCTGACGGTTTATAATAATGTCCCAATGTATCGAACAAATGGGTTGGATCAATTGGTTTGGAGACATGGTCGTTCATTCCAGCGGCCAGGCAGCGCTGGCGTTCTTCCACGGTGGCATGAGCGGTCATGGCAATAATGGGCAGATGAGCGAAACGTGTATCCGACCGGATCCGTGCCGTAGCCTGATGGCCATCCATTTCCGGCATTTGAAGATCCATGAGCACGACATCATAGGGCGGTGGGAACGAAACCTGAAGCAGCTTCTCCACTGCTTCACGTCCATTGTTGGCCACATCCACCGTCGCCCCCACACCCTCCAACAGCTCGGTGGCGATCTGCTGGTTGATCTCATTATCTTCGGTCAAGAGGACTCTCATGCCCTTCAGCCGGTCTCCTTCATCTCTTGTTTCGGTGGCGTTGGTTCCAGTTCCGAGCGAGGATGGGGCAAAGACACTCACCAGGGAATCCACGAGCATCGATTTAGTGACAGGTTTGACCAGGAACCCGTCGACATGAAGGCTTTCAGCCTCATCGCGGATTTCATCGCGCCCAAAGGCGGTGACAATGATAAAGGCTGGCTGTGTATGAAGTGTGGTATCATTCTTAATGAGACGTGTCGCCTGCAATCCATCCATGCCGGGCATCCGCCAATCCATAAAGACCACATCATAAGGGGTATCGCTGTCGCGCTCCCGGATGGCCGCGATGGCCTCGGGACCTGAACTCACGGCATCTACTCGTTCCGCCAAGGGGTCGAGGGATTCCACAAGGATCTCGCGCGCGGCGGCGTTGTCGTCCACTACCAAGACATGGAGATTCTTGAAACCTCCCGGGATGTTCCTGCCTGTGTCAACAGTCTGGCCTACTTCGAGCCAGACAGTGAAGGTGAAGGTACTCCCCACCCCAGGCTCGCTTTCCAGCCAGATATGTCCGCCCATCAATTCCACTAACCGCTTGCAGATCGTCAACCCCAGTCCTGTCCCGCCATGTTTGCGTGTGGTCGACATATCGGCTTGTGAGAACGGCTGGAACAGCCGTGCGGCCTGTTCGCGCGTCATGCCGATCCCGGAATCATGTATTGAAAACCTTAACTGGACTTTACCACCGGTCCGTTCGAGGAGCTCAATCTTGAGCCGGATCTCCCCCTTTTCGGTGAATTTGACGGAGTTATTCACCAGATTGGTGATGATCTGGCCTAAACGGAGTGGGTCGCCAAGTAATCGATCTGGAATGGTCGAGGCCACATCAGCGAGGAATTCGAGCCCTTTGTCATGGGCCTTCTGGGCGGTCACTGTGGTCACCGCCCCAATCACTTCATCGATCTGGAAATCAATGACCTCGATGTCGAGCTTGCCCGCCTCAATTTTAGAGAAATCGAGGATGTCATTGATGATCGCGAGCAACGCTGTGCCGGCGTTGTGGACCTTACTGATATAATCACGCTGTTTGGGATTGAGTGGTGTTTTCAGGGCGAGATGCGAAAGGCCAATGATCGCATTCATGGGTGTACGGATTTCATGGCTCATGTTCGCCAGGAACATGGACTTCATCTCGGTGGCTTCCTCGGCCTTGGCCATGGCGGCGCGTAGATCTTCTTCGGACTGTTTCTGTTTGGTGATATCCGTGAACATCGCAAACGCGCCCTGCTTCACGCCGTTCTCGTCCAAAAGCGGAGTGGCATTGACACGGCAGGGCACGAGAGTCCCGTTCGGGCGGAGCAGTTCAATGTCGTAGGCACCCACTTCACCCCTCGCCCGTTTCGCGGTGTTCTCCTTGAATATGCGGGTGTTCTCCTCATCGGTAAAGTCAAAGATACTGTGGCCTAGGATCTCGAACCGCGTCCGGTCAAGGATCTGGCACATGGCATCGTTGACTTCAAGGGTTACCAAGTTGTTATCGATTAACCAGAAACCCTCATTACAGGTCTCGAGGATACGGCGGGTCCTGCGTTCGCTGTTGGCAAGGTCCTGTTCGGCTTGCTTACGTTCGGTTATGTCGCGGATTGATATAGCAGCTTGCGCTCCCTGACCTTGCCGGGCGGGAAGCGGGCTTTGTCCGATTTCCACGGGGAAGAGAGAACCATCCTTGCGTACTCCGTGAAGTTCGCGGTTCGTGTTCATTTCACGGATTATGGGGGCATGGTCCAGGACCTCACGCAAGGGATTGGGTTGTTCGCCGGCACCCATTGGCACGAGCATTTCCACTGGCTGGCCAACGAGTTCATCACGCGTGTACCCGAACATTTTCTCAACCTGCGCATTCGCCAGGATGATCCCATCGGTGTCCACAACCATCATGCCATCTGGCGCTAATTCCAGGACACTGCGGAAGAACTGTTCGGTTTCCCGGATCCGCTGTTCGGCGCGTTTGCGTTCGGTAATGTCTTGCTTGACCGCGACAAAGTGGGTGATCACACCCCGCTTTGAGCGTACAGGCGTGATGGTCATTTCTTCCTGATAGAGTATCCCATCCTTGCGTTTATTGGTGAGCGTGCCATGCCAGACGGAACCACCAAGGACAGTCCGCCACATGTTCTCGTAGAACTCCGGATCATGAGCGCCGGACTTGAGGACCCGGGGATTCTGGCCGATGGCCTCTTCCCGTTCATATCCTGTCAGCTGACTAAATGCTTGATTAACCCACTGAATGGCGCCTTTATTATCCGTGATGACGATGGCATTGGCGGCAGCTTCAAGAGCGCTGTGCTGTGTCTGCAACTCGGTTTCTTGTTGCTTACGCTCGGTGATGTCGGCGAAACTGACCACTGCTCCAACGACCTGACCATCCTTGACAATCGGGTTGGCGCCATATTCAACCGCCAGACCCGAGCCATCCTTGCGCCAGAGGTATTCATCATCAATCCGTTTGGCGGTCCCATGCTTATAAGCCGCGTACATAGGACACTCTTCCATCGGGTACAAGCTGCCATCGGGCTTATGGTGGTGAATGATCCCATGCGAGGGTTGGCCGATGAGTTCTTTGGCGCTGAAGCCCAGCATGTGGCAGGTAGCGGGATTCACAAACATAATGACCCCGTCCTCATCTACACCGAAGATGCCTTCGGCGCTCGATTCGAGGATGAGCTGGGTGCGTTCCTCGGCCTGCCTTCGCTCCTCGCTTTCCAGCGCGAAACGTAACGCGTTTGCAATTGTCTCAGACGCCTTTTCCAACCAGCGTGTTTGGGCCTCGGTCAGTGGCTTGAATAAACACAACTCCAACACTCCTACTGGTGTGTCATTGGCGAGTAGCGGATAGGTCGTGATATATGAAGGAGGCACAGCCCCAAACCCAAACTGCACATGGAGTTTTTCGATGTCCGGTTGGATGATGATCGGTTGCCTCGATTGTGCCGCCTGTCCGACGATGCCGCAGCCGATGGTAAAAGACTTGGGAAGGTCGGCATTGTCGGGATAAGCGTGAACAGCCAGACGATGAAATCCACCCTCCGTACCAACAACGAACAACGCGCCCATGGGCGCTCCGAGAAACCTGATCGTATCCGCCAGGCCCCGCTGCGCAACCTCAGCTACAGTCAGATTTTCGCGAAGACTCGTGTTCAGCGCCGAGAGGCTCGATTCCAGAACGGCGCTCTCGTGGGATTGCCGGTTGAGCTCTTCCAGTTCGCCCGCGCGGGCTGTCAATTCGGCGGTGCGCTGCCCGACGGTGCGTTCCAGGTTCTGATTCAACTCCGCTAGACTCTGCTCGCGGGCCTCGATCTTACGAGCCATTGTCTGAAAGCTTTTCGCCAGCTCGCCGAGTTCGTCGCGGCGTTCCGGCAGTGGTCCCAGCAGGTCTTCGCGGAAGTTGCCCTGTTCAATGGCGGTCGCGGTGCGCGTCAGACCGAGCAAGGGATGGGCGAGGCGCCGCGCAATGGCAGTTACAACCAGCACCAAGATCAGCAGACCTGCGATACCGATGAGGGCGCTACGCACCATCAGTTGGCGGACGGGAGCGAGGATGTCGTCTTCAGAAACGTTGAGGACGATTTTCCAGCCGGTCAGTGGCGAGGTTGCCCAATAAACTCGCCGGCGCTTGCCATCCATGGTGGCTTCCGTGAAGCCGTCGGATTGGGCTGCCACGGCTTCGCCCCCTGGCTGGCTCTTCACCTCGGCACCGGGAAAGCTCTTGCGGAGCATGAGTTCCTCGTTCGGATGCACAATGACTCTCCCTGTACGGCTCACTAGGAAGGAGATTTCACTGGTGTTGCTACGCCCACTTTCCTGCGTACGGCTCAGCCGGACTTGGAGTACCATCTCGCGAAGCCGGTCCAGAGATAGGTCAACCGTGGCGACCCCGAAAAAGGTAGAAGTGGAATCGAACATGGGCACCGAAAGGGTCACCATCGTGATTTCGGAGCCACCATCGTCAAAATAAGGTTCCGTGACATAGAAGTTTCGGGAGGTCTTGGGACCGACATACCATTCCCATTTTGGATCATGGTAGTCGTATCCCAAACTAACCTTGTCGGGCCAGCTTTTCCGGTCCACCCATGGCATTGCATCCGCCTCCCGCCAGTCCTTGTGCTCGAAGGCCATGGCGAGGCCGTACACCTCATCCTCCGGCATTTGGGCAAGGAGTTGGGCCATCAGTGGTACCATGCCAGGGTCGGGGTCACGCCCATACACCTGTTGGCGGCTGGCCGTGCTACGGGGTAACATGCCAACGCGCGCGATGAAGTCATCCACCCGGCGTGCGGCTGCGCGAATTTCGTAGAGGGCCTTGGCGTTGGTCTGCTGCTCCAGTTCGGCGCGGCTGGTCTGGTAGTTGAGCCACACGGTCAGTCCCAGCACTAATCCAGCGGCAATCCCAACGCCAACCTGAAGCCGGCGGGCGATGCTGTGATTGAAGACAAAATATTTCATGTCCGTAAGCCCCTGCAATGGGCGCCTTTCACGTTATTATGAGTGATGGTTGGTCCCTTGCTCCACTGCACCGAGCACCGCATCGAGTTCAGTACTATCCTGAATACGAAACCTCTGGCTTCGAGGGAGCTCTCGATGTCGCTTGCACAACTCCATACCAGCCAGCCGCAAAGCTAGACGCCGCATTCTTTCAAACGGGTCACTCGTCAACATGGGTGATCACGGAATCGGATGCTTGCCCGCGTGTGGATTCCAATGTGCCTTATCCAGGGGGAAGCCCGTTGTCACCTTACCAGGCCGGAGGTGTCACCGGAGGAGGTACCACCTCGGAGCATACGTTCAAAAGCGGGGATGTTGTCCACATACCGGAGCGCCTCTTCCTTTGTGACCGTACCAGTTTGCACCAGATCGAGCATGTGCTGATTGAAGGTCTGCATCCCGTCTTCGCGGTTCTGGACCGCCGACTTGAGGTCCTTGAGCCGGCCTTCAGCAATGAGCTTCTGAACAATCGGGGTGGCCGACATAATCTCGATGGCGGGCACCCGGCCCTGGCCATCGGAGCTCCGCAGGAGGCGCTGGGAGATCACTCCCTTCAAGTTGTTGGAGAGTTGCTGGAGGATGAGTTCGTGCTCGTCGGTATCGAAGTGCTTGAGGATACGCTCGACTGATTGGGAGGTGTCAGCCGTGTGGAGGGTGCTAAAAACCAGGTGTCCGGTTTCTGAGGCTGTGATGGCGGCACGGATAGTCGTGCGATCGCGCATCTCACCCACCTGAATAATGTCCGGATCCTGACGCAGGACATGCTTCATGGCGTCCTCAAAGGTCTCAAAATCGATGCCGAGCTCCATCTGGTTGATGATGCAGCGCTCGTCGCGGTAGAGGAACTCGATCGGGTCCTCGATAGTGACGATGTGGGCGTTGCGAGTCTTGTTGATCTTGTTAAGAAGCGCGGCAAGTGTGGTTGATTTGCCACTGCCAGTGACTCCAGTGACCAATACGATTCCACGCTCGAGCTCGGCGAACCTCTCAACCCGGGGTGGCAGGCGGAGACCATCGAAATCGGGGATTTCAAAAGCCACCTTGCGGATTACAAGACTCAGATTACCACGCTGGTGGAAGACATTGACACGAAACCGGGCGACATTGGGGATGGCATAGGAGAAATCAAGCGAGCCAATGGTGGGGATTTCTGTGAATCGGGCAGGCATGATCTCCATCGCTAAGGACCGGGTATCATCTGGCCGGAGGGGCGGAAGATTGGATTTACGTACTACCCCATTGATACGCAAGGTTGGAGGGCTGCCACACTTGATGTGCAGATCAGAGGCGTTAAATCGAACCATCTGCTCCAAAAGCGACCTGATTCCAGATGTCTTTGGCTCCTCGGATGGGTTTGCCGATGGATTGATTGATAAGTCCTCGCTCAGAATCAACACCTCCCTGCCAGGTTAGGGTCCCGATAGGATTAACATAATACCACTCATGTCATGGAAGAGAAGTTTTTTTGAGGGACACCCTCAAAGAAAATAACATTATACACCCTGAACCCGCCGGAGGTGGGGAGGACTACATAGTCCCAGTGGAGAAATCCGGGGAGGGTGTCGTACATACAAGTAACCACGCGGGAGCCCTACATTCTGATATGGACAAAAAAACGGCTGGCCTCATCTCCTCTGAACTGCTAACCTTTCAATCAGTATACTAATAAAATGCTTGCCTTATGGGAGTGAGCGATTGAGACTGTATTTAATCAGCCGCCAAGCCCAAGAGAAGGAGAACTTCAGTGAATATGCTGCACTTCCCCCGCTTAATACTCGTTCTTATTTGTGTTACTGCCTTAGCCACCATTTCCTGGCCTGTGTCTGGACAAGCCCCGGCTTCTGATGAGGGATGGCCCCGGGTCCATGAGGTGGAGAATGGAAAGATCATCGCTTACCAGCCTCAGGTAGATTCATGGCAGGACTATACCCGTCTTCAGGCGCGAATGGCTATCCAGATTATTCCTAAAGGAAAAACGAGTGGGAACTATGGCGCGGTTCAGCTGGAAATGGATACCGAAACAAATTTCCAGACCCGCACGGTCCTTCTCAAGAATGTCCAGATCAAAGACCTCCGCTTTCCGGGAACTCCCGATGATCAGGCGGAAACCCTCCGGCAGATCTACACGGGATTTGTCTCCCAACAACAGGGGATGATGATCTCGCTGGACCGGGTTATTGCCGCCATGGAATTAGCAAAGGTCCAGAATAAAACCGTGGATGTCAATCTGGCTCCCCCCAAGATATTCTATAGCGACAAGCCCGCCATCCTGGTTATTTTCATTGGAGAGCCCCGGCTTGAGACGGCTACCGAGGGACTCCTATTCGCCGCAAATACCAACTGGGATCTTTTCCTTGATGCGACGCAGGGGAGTTACCTCCTTCGCGATGATCAATCCTGGCTGACCACGAAGGATATCCTGAAAGGCCCTTGGGCTCCCGTAGACAAGTTGCCCGAGACGCTTTCGAAGCTCCCGGATGATGAGAACTGGAAGGATGTGAAGGCGAATCTCCCCGGAGCTCCTGCCCAGGTTGTTCCCGCTGTTTATGTCTCCGAGGAACCCTCCGAGCTGATCGTTACCCAGGGAGTTCCTTCTTATAAACCCATTCCAGGAACTACATTGCTTTATGTCGACAACACGGAGAGTGATGTGTTCCTGAATGCGGCCGAGGGGAAACATTACTTCACGGTAGCTGGACGTTGGTTCCGTTCGCAGAATCTCTGGGGGCCCTGGCAAGAGGCCTCCAAAGATCTCCCTGATGAATTCAAAAAAATACCTGAAACCAGTCCGAAGGCCTCGGTCCTCGCTTCGGTCCCGGGAGCGCCCGATGCTGACGCAGCGGTTCTTCTCGCCTCGATTCCTCAAAAAGCAGTAGTCGAACGTAAAGACACCACCATCCAGGTTGCTTATGAGGGTGATCCCCAGTTCAAACCCATTGAAACGACGTCAATATCGTATGCCGTCAACACACCCGATAGTGTTTTCAAGGTGAATGATGCTTACTATTGCTGCCGTGGGGGCATCTGGTTCGTGGCTCCCAGTCCACAGGGACAGTGGGCGGTCTCCGATTCTGTTCCCCAGGAGATCTACTCCATCCCCCCAACCCACCCCACGCATAATAACAGCTATGTCTATGTTTATGATTCCAATCCAGAAACAGTCACCGTCGGATACACGGGAGGATACACGGGGTCTTATGTGGCCGCGACAGGGGTGCTTATGTTCGGCTTGGGTTACTGGGCCGCGAATGAGATCAATGACGACCATTGGCATGATTACTACTATCATTATGGTCCCCCCTATTGGGGGTATGGTTGTGCCGCCCATTACGATTACTACAATGGTGGTTATGTCCGCGCTGCTTCATACTATGGACCGTATGGAGGGGCGGGACGGGCTGCATCGTATAATCCCGCGACTGGCACCTATCAACGTGCCGCGTATGCGTATGGCCCGAATGGGAGCGCCTATGCGCGTGGCGCTTATAATCCCTATACTGGCGGCTATGCGGGACATGCTGAGGTCAATACCCCCTATGGCTCCTGGGGGCGGACTGTTGTGGGCCAGGGAGACCAATGGGCCCAAGCCGGTCATCGCTCTAATGCCGCTGGAGCTACCGGTGGGATCAGGACCTCCGAAGGAACAGGCATAATTGCCCACAAAAACAAGATCACGGGTGACTCGGGAGCAATCGCCAAGAACAAGTACGGTGATGTATATGTGGGCCATGATGGTAACGTATACAAGCGTGACAGCTCGGGGGACTGGTCCAAGTATGATGGGGACAATGGCTGGGTAGAACCTGAGAAAGGCGCCGGTGACCGTACCGCGGCCAAAGAATCCGCTGCGGCGCGTGAACCTAAAACTCAGGCTGGCCAGCAGGCCCAGAAAGCTCGTGCTGACTCGGGTACCGGAGCCCGTGTATCGGATCGTCAAGCAGCTACCGGAGCGGCTTCAAACAGAGCGCAGCAGCTGGACCGTTCGCAGCTAAGAGCAGCCCAGGGTTCAGGACAACTGGGGGCGGCGAAGCGTCCCAGCACACAAGACCTCCCCAGACAATCTGTCCAAAGACCCCAAGCAAGTCAGTTACCATCCTCCCCCGCAATGCAACAGTTGAACCAGGATTTTCAAGCCCGTCAACGTGGCGACAGACAAGCGAACAACTACGCCAAATCCTCTTCTCTGTCGGGTAGTGGATCCCAGGGGGGGGGCCGGAGTTTTGATTCAGCCCCACGCGGAGGGGGTAGCCGAAGCGGAGCGGCAAGAGGCGGTGGCGGAGGTGGCCGTGGTGGTGGCCGCGGCAGGAGACGTTAACAAAGGAAATGAGAAAAGATTCATACAACAATCTTCATCCGAGGAGGATTTCCATGTCTATAACCAGAGAATTGGCTCGTGTGCAGTTGGGACTGTGGGGTTTTCTGTTTCTCCATATTCTGGGTGGGATGCTTTTCTGTTCATCGGCTTTCTGCCAGCGTGTGAGCTATGAGTATCCGCCCATGTTTCGTGCGTCGAATCTGCTTGCTCCTGAGATGCAGGCGGGTGTGAGTTTTAAGGTAAAAGAGGAAGTGAATGTGGAGGGGATGTTGTACACCTTCAACCTCTGGACTCGTTATGGCTGGTATCAACCCCGGAGTTTAGACATGCTGAAAATCCGGTTAGCGGAGACCCGTGCACTTGATACGCTGACGGCTATGCAACAGGACCCACTTTTTCTCGAGGGGGTTGGTGATCAGGTCGCTGGGACCGCGGAATCCACAGTGAATGCAGTGAAACATCCCTTCAAGGCTGTTGCTAGTATCCCCTTGGGTCTCCATAAGTTCGGTAAACAGGTGCATGCCAAGGCGGAGGAGGGGGATACACTGCCAGAGCAAGATATCCGGGGTATCCATGAGGGAGCTAAACGGCAGCTGGCGGTGTCCTTGGGGGTCGATCCCTACACCGACAACAAACCACTCCAGGATGCGCTCAACTATGTCGCCACGAATAAGAACCGGGGTGCCTTGGCTACTCGTGTGGGTACAGCCTTTATTCCAGCCGTCGGCCCGGCGCTGGGGGCGGCACAGCTCAACAAGGGGCTGCAAGGTAGACTCGCCAACCTGACGGCTGCGGAACTCCAGCAGGAAACGCGGAGAAATCTGACCCAGCTGGGGGTACCCAAATCCGAGGTTGACATGTTCATGAGCAATCCAGGTTATACACCGACGATTCGAGCTGCCATCTCTGATGCTCTGAGCGGGCTGAGCGGTGTGGCTGGGGTGCAGAGTTACATCCACATCATCCAGGAAGTCCCGGCTCCGGAGGTGGCGTTGTTCTATCAACGCCGTATCCAGATTGCCGAGAAATTCAATCGGTCCGTCCGTCCCTTGGATAAACTGATCTTGGTCGGACCGACTCCTGTCTTCATTGACCGGAATGGAGACAAGGTGGTCACGGTCGCGGTTGACTATGTTTACTGGAGCGAGGACCTGGCACAGCGGGTTGAAAATGTGCGCCGCAAACTTGGCAAGGGAGCGTGCGGCTTATACATCACGGGATCCGCCTCGCAGTTGGCCAAAGACCAACTTAAGGCGGCTGGCATAATCCTCCATGAGGGGATCAATTAGCGGGTGTGAATCCGGCGGCGCGTATCTCTTTCCTGATTATCCAATACCGCAAGGCTGAAGCATGCCGGGCGGGATGGATTCTTTTGTTTGTACTTATTCCGGTGTGGGTGTCTGGTTGCGCGAAAAGAGAGCTCATCCAGACACCCAACCTGTTTTTGGATGGAAAGATCGACCCTTTTACAGCCTGTCCTCCCGCGGCACGCAATAATTGTGTTGATATCCTCTATGCGACTGATCGTCTCCTGGTCGACCGGAAAGGAGAAGGTCAGGAGTATGGCTATCAGCGGTCGCCCTCCCTCGCCTTCGGACGATGCATAGTTGAGATCGGGAAAGATGTCCCTTGGCCGGTACTGGAAAAGAACAGCCGTACCCAGAAAAGAGATGTCTCCCTGCCATTGTCGATTCAGAGTATTCAAGAACTTGGGAGATTCCCTGACACGCCCATACCCCTGGTTAAAACTGGGGATGACTTGGAGGAAGACCCAAAAATCCAGGCGAGACATGAACAAGTCGCCAACATATTCCGATCGGAGATTTCTCGAAGACTTGCCAAGACGCCCTGCAAGGAAGTCTACGTCTTTGTACATGGATACAACAACACATTCGACGATTCGATCTATGTCATGGCGGACCTCTGGCATTTTCTTGGAAGGAAGGGGATCCCCATCGTTTACTCATGGCCTGCGGGACGCGGCGGAAGGGTTCGCGGCTACAATTACGACCGGGAATCGGGGGAGTTCACCATCCTTCATTTGAAGAACTTTCTCCGTCTTCTGGGCTCGTGCCCGGAGATCGAAAAGGTGCATCTTTTGGCGCACAGCCGTGGTACCGATGTCCTAATGAGTGCCATACGGGAACTTCTCATTAAAGTACGCGCTTCCGGTGAGGACCCTCACCAGGTTTTCAAGGTTGCCGACCTTAACCTCGCGGCACCAGATCTGGACCTCGAAGTCTTCACGCAAAGAATGGTGGGGGAGCGAGTGGGGCAGGGAATCAACAAGATAACCATCTACGTTTCCGAAGAAGATAAGGCGCTCGGAATATCAAGCTGGCTTTTTGCGGGTATCAAAAGGGTGGGTCGGCTGGCATATGAGGACCTAACCCCTGACCTGAAAAAAAGGTTGAAACAGAGTGATACTTCATCGATCGTGGACGCAAGGATTCACTCAGGATTTATCGGTCATTCCTATTTCTATTCCGACCCCGCTGTGAGTTCAGACCTCATTCTCATGATGGGATATGGGCGGGCCCCGGGAGCCAGCAATGGCCGTCCCTTGATCCCGGTAGGACCCAACTTCTGGCGTATCGAGAAAGGCTATCCCAACCTCGCCAACCCCTCCCAGTTGAAACTCCCCCTTGAAAATGCAAATTGATACAAACTCAGTTGAGGTGGTACCCGCCAGGTAAGGAAGGTCTGTAAGGGGCTTGGTGAGGTGGCCCTGCTGTGAGAACCTGACAGCCTGATGATGCAGTTGGTATTGAACCACACGTTTGGACAAGACTTGACCAAAGCAACCTGGACAATAAGGAGAGGGCACTTATGAGACTCTTTGTTTTCCTTATGATGGTGGGAATGGTCACTTCCGTTGCCACCGGACAACCTGAGCCGGACTTTGCCGCCGCACGTAGGGGCATCATTGAGAACCAAAAATGGGAAGCCGCTTATGACTTCACGGAATGTTTCCAGGAAGCCGAAGTGTCCGATACCCCGGCCACCCAAGTTTCCTCCGAACCGGTTGATAAGGTTACCCATCCTGGTATTTTCCAGCACCCCAATCCGCCCGGCCAAGCGATGGCGCGCATCCATTTTCCTAAAGTGACTCTTCCAGCCATTGCTCCCAACGAGAAGCTCGTGCTGCACTTCTATATCGCCATGTCGGAGAGAATCACCGGCGAGATGCTCACCCAGGCCGATGGGTGCCGTTTCCTGATTGACATCGACGGACAAAACGTGTTCGACAAAGCTTATTCCCAGCAGGATTGGTTCGAGTGGGCTGTGGATCTTTCAAGTCTGGCGGGGAAGACAGTGCCTGTCACGTTTCGTATGGACCCCTTGAGCAACTCCGCTGCTGACTGGGCCTTATGGGGTGATCCGGCCATCCTCATCGAGGGCCGGAAGGCTCAAATTAAAAAAGGTCCCGCTTATGGCCCACTTAAGGTGAGTCAACTCGATCGCCTTCCCGAACCGCGGCGTGTGATCGACAGGATCGAGGAAGGCACCACCACCACCATCGTCGCCGTCATGGATGAAAACCTCGACCTGGCCGCGCAGCTCGAATCCACCAGCCCCAGTGTTCCCCCACCTGTTCCACTCGCGCCAGAACTTGTGGCTGGAGAGGGCTCCGCGCCAGAGAACCACACACTCATCCGCGTTCTGAATCGTTACGGCATTGCCCGTGTACAGTTTCTGGCCTATCCCCCTTCCATTCGGGGAGGTGTCTCCGTGGCGGTAGGACATAAGGCCGATGGCAGTCAAGTGATCGTGGCCGCCCCCCTTCTCGATACCTCGACACGTGACATCCGCCTTTTCACTCCGTGGGGTGGTCTCCTGGGTTCGTTTCAAACCGACATACCCATCCAACCGCCCTTTGCCCTTGCCGTGGGCAATTTCCTGCCCGGCCACCCTGGTGATGAGGTGGCCGTTTCCGACTACCGGATCGTTGGTTTTCCTCAACCGCTAACGATCCACAGCGTAACGGGTGAGTTGCTTGCCCGCTATTGCCTGCCGGAAAACATCAGAGGAGAGTGTGTGCTGAGCACCCAGCGTGGAGACCAGACCGATGCCCTTCTGGTTTATAACAAGACTGAGGGCAAGGCGTATGTGGTGACACCGAACGCGCGAGAAAAGAAACTCGCCGCATCGTATGATGTCGGCGGTTGCTCGGGTGCCTTCCAGAGTGTTTTCGATAGTTCTCTCTGGCTTACCAGCAGCCACCCGGCAGAATCAGTGGTACGACAGGTGGCAATGGATGGCACTACCAATGACATCAATGTTGGGAAAAGGGAACAACTCTTTTGGTACCAATGGGGTGACTGGCGTGAACGCGGTGGCGATGCGCCGGAGGATGGGCAGTATGTGCGCTTGTCCCGCTTCGAGCATCTCCGGACCGAGTTCATGGCATCCACCACGCCGGACGCCACGGACTGGCCCGGCGCCGGATTCAAGTCCCGTGCCCAAGGGCTCGTGGATAATTATGAGAAGGTCTTGCCGTGCATTTGGGAGCCCTGTTTCACCCACCGCCAACCCGGTGGGGCGTTCGCACCCTGGTATGACACACGGGATCCAGATACCGGGTTGCCCATGTACAAAATGCTGACCCGGAACAACAACAATGTGGATTACATCGAATTCGAAAGCGGATTCAACACCAGCACCTATGGCTTCGGATGGCCAACCCTTGAGAACTACTACATTTTACCGCTCCGGGGATTCCTGCAGCTATTGGCGGAACCATTCCACAAGAATCCCGAGCACTTCGTGGCGGTTGAGCCCAATCATGAACACGAGATTGCGGTTGAGGCGGATGGCAGCAAGGGTGACTACAACCTCAAGATGGTTGAGGGGTACTACGATTTTCTTCACAGGAAGATTGGCGGCGGTTCCAACGGGATGGCCCTGCGCTATGGTATCTCCTTCGACGAACTCAACGGTTATTTCGATGCGCCCCGGAACTGGAAGCGTGGTGGCTGGGATGACTATGCCGATGGTAACTCTTTTTACACCGAGTGGGTCGACTACAACCGTTATGTAGTCAACCGCCGCATCGCTCAGACCTTTCGTGAGGCCCTGTTAGCCGGATTTCCACCGGATAGTATCACCTGCCACCAGATCCCCGATGTGTATGCTCTGGGCTCGCTCCAGTCTTTCAGCACGGTCTTGTCCCGGTTCTCGCCCATCGATTACGCCATGACCGCGGGTGTTGGTTTTGGGTTTACCCGCTATGGTGTCTGGTTTCATGATGATGTGAACATCGTGCAGGGTGCGCGTGACTCTGGTTTCGGCATGTTCACTATTGGCGAATATCAAGCCCTTTCTCCCAGCGTGGAAGATGCTTTTGGCCAGTTGTCGTATATCCACCAGAATGGTGGCTACAGTGTTCACTGCATGCGCTGGCCCGATGCCCATGACAAGGGCTTTAATGCGTCCATGCGGGAAGCCTTACACCGGCTGATTGAACAAGACACGCCCCGGCCAGGTGTGACCGGCGGTGTGGGCCAGGTCCGGCCGTTCCGCGATGGAGAACGGGCCTTCAACATCGTGAGCCTTGGTACGGGTTCCGGCCGCCAGGGACTGCTCAAGAGTGTGAATAGTGATGGGAGTTGGGAAGGGTCTGTTTATGTGACACCATTCCGTGCCCATGTGACTGTTGATGAGGTTACCATGACCATCACTCCAGGGAATGGAATAGTCCTATCCAAGGATGTGAGGGGCTTACGGTCCGGCGAACAATTGGAACTAGTTGCTGATGTCACAGGCACTAGTCCGGATGCTTGTTTACGCATCAGTGTTCTCAATGGCGAAACACCACTCCCAGGGCTCGTGGCTGAAGCGCCAGTGAGAGCAGGGCAGAGAACAGTTCGCTATGTGCTGCGGATCCAACTCACCACTCCCGCGATTCGTATCCGTGTGGAACCTGTGGCCTCGGTTGTCCTCGCTGGGGTACATCTCTACCGGGAAACTCAGCAGGTTGTCGCGCCCCATATCGGTATCACGTCCGCTGAGCCCCACAAAGGTGGCGTCACCTTTGATATCTTGACCGGAAAGTAAGATGCAAAGTTTGTTGTATATGAATTTGGATTAACGGCTAATCGTGACCATAACAACAGGAAAGGTCCATGATGATGAATTGGAATGTGCATCTATTCATGTTAACCGCTGTTCTTGCCGTGTTCGTTATTCCATTTGGGATGGCTGAAACCATCTTCACTGGTGAGGCTCCGGCTCCTGAAGAACCACTGAGCCTATGGTACCGCCAACCCGCCCAAGAGTGGCTTGGAGCCCTTCCCATTGGTAATGGACGCCTGGGTGGAATGGTCTTTGGGGGCGTTGAATGTGAGCAGATCCAACTCAATGAATGCACACTGTGGTCTGGCGGACCGAAAGAGTGGGATAATCCGGGTGCGCTCGAGGTGCTACCAGAGATCAGAAGACTGACCAGGGAGGGAAGTTTTTACAAGGCTCATCATTTAGGGAAAAAGATGATGGGCCCCTACACCCAATCGTATATGCCCATGGGTAGCCTGATGCTCACCTGGCCGGAACGCAAACAGATCACCAACTACCGGCGTTGCTTGAATCTCGATACGGGGATCGCTGAAGTAAAATATGCAGCGGAGGGTGTTGAATATACCGAGGAGGTTTTCGCCTCTCATCCAGATCAGGTTCTGGTGGTCCGGTTGACCTCCAGCCAGCCGGGCGGGCTGAGTTTTTCCGCCGGACTCACCAGCCGTCTGCGATTCACTACCACCTGTAGCGGTCCCGTGTTTCTTCTCGATGGGCGTGCCCCGGCGCATGTAGACCCCAATTACTATGACCGTCCTAACCCGGTGATTTATGATGACACGGGAGATGGCGAAGGTATGAGATTCCAGTGCCGTCTCATGGCGGTACCGGATGGCGGAGAAGTGCATACCAGCGAGAACGAATTATGCGTGAAAGGCGCTACGCGTGTCACGCTGCTACTCAGCGCGGGAACCAGTTTCAACGGTTTTGACCATTCTCCCGGACGTGATGGAAAGGATCCGGCTGCTATTGCTGAAACCTTTCTCAGTCAAGCCGCAACCAAGTCTTTCGCTGCCCTTCGCGCGGATCACATCCAGGAGCATCAGCGTCTGTTCCACCGGGTGAAGCTCGATCTGGGACCCGCGCCCGGTAATTCGAAGAACCTTCCCTCGGACCAGCTTCTTAAGGAGTTCGGATCCCTCGATCCAGCGCTGGTGGTGCTTTATTTTCAATATGGCCGTTATCTCCTAATCAGTAGCGCGCGTCCCGGTGGGCAGCCCCCCAACCTACAGGGTATCTGGAATGATGAGCTGCGCGCCCCTTGGAGTTCCAACTATACATTGAACATCAACACCCAGATGAACCATTGGCCAGCGGAGGTGTGTAATCTATCTGAGTGCAACGAACCTCTCTTTCAGATGATCCGTGAACTGTCGATTACTGGCGCCAAGACTGCCCAGGTCAATTATGGTTGCAAGGGCTGGGTTACACATCACAACACTGACCTCTGGCGGCTGTCGTCTCCTGTCGGCGACTGGGGGCGAGGCAGCGCGAGCTCCACCTGGGCGCTCTGGCCCATGTCGGGCCCCTGGCTGTGCCAGCATCTCTGGCAGCATTATGAATTCGATGGGGACAAGGTTTGGTTGCGTGAATTTGCCTATCCGCTCATGAAATGCTCCGCTGAGTTCTACCTCGATTTCCTGGTGGAGGATGGTCAAGGGCACCTCGTGACCAATCCAGCTACTTCTCCGGAGAACGCTTTTAAAGTACCCGAAGGAAGGGCATCGGTGAGCATTGGTAGTACGATGGATATGGCTCTGATCTGGGATTTGTTTACCAATTGTATCGATGCCGCCAAGGCGCTGGATGTGGATGCTGATTTCACCGCGCGGCTGGAGAATGCTCGCGCGCGTCTACTGCCACCTCAGATTGGTAAAGACGGACGTGTGATGGAATGGTTCCAGGAATTTACCGAGATGGATATCAAGCATCCGCACACGTCTCATCTGTGGGGATTCTTCCCTGGCCGGCAGATCACACCGGAGGGAACCCCTGAGCTGGCGGCCGCGGTGAAACGTTCGCTGGAGGTCAAAACCGACGAATGCGGAGGATGGGCCGCGATCTGGAGGGCTTGTATGTGGGCACACTTTGGGGATGGTAACCATGCCTTTGCTCTGCTTCAACGGACCTTTCCCAAAGGTGGGGAAGGTATCTCTCCCAACCTGTTTGGCGCCCATCCGCTGGCCCAGCTGGATGCCAACTACGGCTTTCCGGCGGCTGTCGCGGAGATGCTCTTGCAGAGCCATGGGGGAAAACTACGCCTTCTCCCCGCGCTGCCAGACGCCTGGCCCAATGGCTCGGTGCAAGGACTCCACGCACGGGGAGGGTTTGAAGTGGATGCGGCCTGGGCAGAGGGAAAACTGACTGGAGCAGTGATCCGTTCTCAGATAGGTGGCGCATGCGTGGTTGGATATGGCGATCAGGTGACTGAGTTTCAGACCGAACCGCGTTCAGTGCTTTCCCTCGATGGTAGTCTGGCCCGCGTCGCTGACGGGGCTCCTTGATGATAGAAGTCTGTTGATAAAGAGCGTGACCGTGGAGCCGCCTTCGCGGGAATGACAGAATAAGGGATATCCCTTGGAAATCGTCATTCCCGCGAAGGCGGGAATCCAGGGTGCAAACAGAACTTCGAGTTATTCAACGGGCTGATAGGATTGGGGAAGGCAAGGGGACGTCCTGCCAACCTTCTGTTCCGAAGCGGATATCTCTTTCGACGAATTCCCAGAGGACGACTTTTTTTCCGGTGAGCAGGTTCGGCTTGCGATAGAGTTCCTGACGGACCAAGGTGGAAGCTCCGCCATCGTTGATGATGGAACTCAGCGGCTTTTTCAGTTCGCGCGCCAGATGTGCGACAAAGCCCCCGGATTTAGGCTCATCACGCTCGTAAATCCGGAGAAAACTATCACCAAGTACAAGGATATCCGAGGTGGGATCATCGGCATATGGCTGTTTATCCGTACTGTTGACCACTTGAGTGGTCTCAATAATCTCGGGAGTGAATCTTTTTTCTATCCCCTGGATCCGTGACATCCGTAAAACATCCCCGAACCTGGAAAGATTGACCGGTTTCAAATCGTAGTTTTCTTCACCTTTTTCAGTCCACCCCAGCTGGAGAAGGCGTTCCGCCACAGAGGTTGCAGCCAGTTTCATTCCAGCGGGAGACCAATGTGTGTCTTGAGTCAGAAAAAGGTGTTCAGAGGAGGCGGGTGATACATCTTTTGTATGTGCCCGGAAGATATCAAATAGATTTACTACTTCCACGCCTTCATCCTGAAGCCGGGAGAGGAGAATGAGTGTATTGCTGTTGATGCAAGCAGCGGAATCGGACGCCCGGTTTGTGAGCTTATCCGGATAGATGCCCGGTTTTCCTGGAGCCGGTATCAGCAGAAGGTGGATGCCCCTTTCACCCAGCCGCTTCTGGAATGAAAGAACTGAGTGAAGCATTGCCTCCCCAGGCGGCTCAGGATTCCCTGTCTTCGGAAACCTCTCAGTCAAATACCGCACATCAAGGTCGTAGAACAACCAGCCATCCTTTCCTTGAATAGCCTTCTTTCCCAAGTCATCGAGGATTAGGAAACGCATGGATTGCATGAAAGGGCGCAGTCGTTTAACAAACCAAGATCCGTCTTCGAGATCAATCTCGTATGCGCGCAGATTCTGCTGAGAGGGGAGTTGGCAAAAGAGGCCGGCGACCGTAGGCCGTACGCCCTGTAGGAGTTGAATGGCCAGCAGGGTGACTCCCTCGATGAAAATAATTGCCAGGAAGGAGAGGATCAGGAAGAGTTGTTTTGTTTTTTCAATCTGCATCCGGCATCTTCCCTAAAATTGATAATACAGAAATGGATTAAAGGACTGAACAATCATGCTGAGGATGGCCACCAGGAACAACAACAAGGCACCCACCAGTTTCGGCCAGGTGAGGGTTTTCGCCAAATCAAACGCCTGTATTGGCTGAAACGAGAGAAGTGCACAGACCAAGAAGGGCGCCAGATGAGCCCGGGTGTAGAGCTCAGATGCAAGGAGTATGGAGCCACCCTTGGATTCCACGGCTCCCGTCATCGCGCCAAGGAATGCATATGCCTGTTGCAGATCCGAACACCGGAAAAGGACCCAGGAGAACAGGACGAGGACGAAGGTGAAGGCGATTCGAATGACGCGAGGGAGAACATGATAAAGGCTCTCCTTCCCGAGCCACCGCTCAAAGGAAAGCAAGGCCCCGTGATAGGCCCCCCAGATCACGAACACCCAGCTGGCTCCATGCCAGAGGCCTCCCAGCAACATGACAATGGCCAGATTGAGATAGGTGCGGAAATTTCCCTTGCGGTTGCCTCCCAACGGAATGTACAGGTAATCTCTCAAAAATGTGGAGAGCGAGATATGCCAACGCCTCCAGAAATCCGTAATACTGTCCGAGAGGTACGGCGCGTTGAAATTGCGCAGAAATTCGAATCCAAACATCCGCCCCAGACCAATGGCCATATCGGAATAACCGGAGAAATCAAAGTAAATCTGGAAAGCATATGCAGTCACCCCAAACCAAGCGTCCAGGGTAGCTGGGGATTCAGATGCGAATACTGGATCGGCGATTTCACCCATGGGATTGGCCAAGAGGATCTTCTTGGCGAATCCCAAGATGAACAGGGTGACCCCAGATGAGAATGCATGGAGGTTGTGATCTCTTTGGTTGAGTTGATCCGCGATTGTACTGTACCGGACAATGGGACCAGCGATCAGTTGTGGAAAGAGAGCCACATAACAGGCGAAATCCATGAATGATCGAACAGGTGGAAACTCGCCCCGGTAAAGATCGACCGTGTAACTCAGGCTCTGAAATGTATAAAAAGAGATCCCAATCGGCAGAGTCACCAGAAATACAGTAAATGGTCCTTCACCCAGTAGGGTCAGGATTTCATTCAGATTGTTTTGGAGGAAAACGAAGTATTTAAAGAATCCGAGCAGACTCAGGCTGGCGGCCACGGAAGCAATTAGAGCTATACGCCTACTGCTTTCAGTAGCGCCAGGACGTGCGATCATTTGTCCACAGGTATAATTAACCCAGGTTGCGAACAGCATGAGCAGGACAAACCAGGGCTGATGCCAGCCATAAAACACATAGCTCACACACAGGAGGAAGATGTTTCTACCCCTGGGAAGGAGGTAATAGACCAAGAGGACAAAGGGAAGGAAGTAGAAAAGGAATATATGGGAGGTGAAGACCATGTAGATATTACTTGGAAACTGGATTGGTCCAGACAGCCCAGTAGACAGGACCGGTGTACTCCTCGAAATAACGGTTCACAATCCCCCCCATGAAGTAATCATCAAGCGGTGTTTCGAGAGCAAGTCTGTGAACATCTCCAGCCCGGAATTTCTGGAGGGTGCCTCCCACGTCGGTCACACGGGTGTCGGCTACACCATCACGGGGTTTCTGTGGGTTGTAATGGCCGACATAGATGAACTCCTGATCCACCTGTCCCCGATGAACCTTCTGGACCTTGTATTTCATCACAAAGGCATAATCATAGTCCGCGCGGTCAATGAATTCGCCGCGGATCTCCGTGAGTTCAGCGGTAACCTCCACGTTCCCGCGCGTAGTGACCTCGGGATCTTCCCCGGTGCTGGATTGTCCGCCACAGGAAGCCCACAGGATTCCAAGGAGCAGGAACATGATGCCATGGGCGATGGGATGCTTCTTCATGGCGCGACCTTGATTTCAGTGGATGTCCAATAAGGTTCCCAGCCTTTATCGATTTCGATCAAGGTCCCATTCTTCGCATCGGGATGGAGTTTACGCAGATCAGGGCTGGTGCCTCCAATCGCGGGTGTGTCCCCCAAGCGCATAAGACAGATGGTTCCACCCGTTTTTTCCGCTCCTCCACCATCGTCGGGGCACTTGGTGAAGAGGACATATTTCCCATCCGGTGAGAGAGCGCCGCCATAGATATGAAGTCCATCTTCGCCAAAGAGGAGTTTTTGTTCCTTCCCTTCGCCATCGGCTTCCCACAGTTGGGTGTAACCGTAACCATTGGCGCCAGGTTGTCCAGCGGGCCGTGTAGAGAGGATCACGTGAGCAGAATCGGGATACCAATCGGGGGTGCAATTCTGAAAACTGCGGAGAACATTCACCTC
>CAYRBI010000018.1:0-53752 GCA_964422415.1 uncultured bacterium
GTCTCTGCACGGTAGATCCGTCTTTATTCCCCCCCCAACCCTCCCCCACAAGTGGGGAGGGAGTCGTTTGGAGTTCACACTTTAGTGTGTTTTTTTCTCCCTCTCCACTTGTGGGGGAGGGTTGGGGGGGGTGGAACGAAGCTTCTTCCGCATGGATCTCCCAAAGAAAAACCCCCGGAGAGGTTTACTCCCCGGGGGTCTTTTTCACATTTGTGATCCCAAGACGAACCCGTTGGTTCAACGCCAATAACTGATGCCCCAAGAGGGACCATAGTACCCGCCATAGACCGGCGCGGAGTAGACCGGCGCGGAGTAGACTGGGTAATACGGGGCGGGAGCATAGTAACCGCCGTAATAGGGTCGTGGCGGTGGGGGTGGTCCATACATAGGACCATATCCACCACCGTAATATCCTCCACCGATATAACCGCCGCCATGTCCATGATGTCCGCCGCTGCCATATCCGACTCCCCAGCCTCCGGGGCCGACGCTAAAACCCCAATGACCGCCTGCTTGTGCGGCGATTGGGACTGCGGTAATCAGGGCGACAGCCGCTACCACTACAGCAGCCAGTGCCATGTACCTTACTGTCGTGTGTCTCATGATGCTTACCTCCCTCTCTCTCTTCCGGGACTTCACCGCCCCCTGATTCGGGTGGATGGGTGTTGTCTTTGTTTTATCGGGTAATATGCCTTCTCTGGCAACCTACAGACAGTTTAGACGCATAGTCTGTGCCGCTATTCAAATGATTCCTTTTCCTTGTTTTCGGGTATGACACGTCTTTTTTCAACGACCGGTGCCATACCACCGTGAGATGGAGTATATCACCGCGAGATAGATCACGAGGACGGCATGAAATACATCAGACGCCGGCACTCATTAGCTGCTTTCTGGAAATCCGAGAGTTTATAACAGGTAGGATCTTCACCCAACGGGGGAAAGCCCATGGTCAACTCCTCAAGGCTGGCCCAGGTAAAATCGGTGTGTTCCTCCGAGAGAACCACATCCTGGGAGTGCGAGAGGGTCAGAAAATCGAGCGAAAGCAACTTTCCATGGCTTTCGAGTTCGCCAAACCAGTAATCCACCAGGCTGAGGATCTGGACATCCAGTCCCGTTTCCTCGCGTACCTCGCGCAATACTCCCGTTTTGGGATCCTCGTGAGTGATCAGGCGTCCCCCCGGGGGGGCCCAGATGAGAGGTGGCTGAGCTCGTTTGAGCACCAGAAACTTCCCCTGCTGGTACACATACCCGGTCACCGCCACCGAATGGGTGGTGGGAATCTGACTGTGTGTTTCTCCCTTCACTTCCGCCATGGTGAGGGACCCTCTCCTCAGTGAGTGGTTGTTGGCTTCAGGGTATTCACCCCGTCTGATTCTATCTTACTCTAGGTGGCCTCTTCTTGGAGTCCCTGTTTCATTTTTTTCCCGGTAATGCCTGAAACGGAAGGCGACCATGCTCAGGAAGGCCGCTTCGCAGACAAGGTAAAAAACGATGTACCCTGTCCCGCCGGAGCCAAAGCCATAAGTGTGAAGGCCGGATTTCATCATCATGTTGACCCCATACCAGGTCATTAAGATCAACTGGAATCCCACCACCGCTCCCACCGCCATGCCAAAGGGACTTACCAATCCGAAGAACCGGGCGTGCAGTAACACCAGATAACCCAAGATCGAGATAAAGGCCCAGGTCTCCTTGATATCCCACCCCCAAAAACGTCCCCAAGCTTCATTGGCCCATACCCCCCCCAGGAGCGTGCCAATGATCAGGAGTAGAACTCCCACTTGTAGTGTGCGGTATACGAAGTTGTTGGTGGCGCGGAGAAGGTCCACCTTGTGAGGGGTGAAGAGGTAAAGGCACAGCGAGAGATGCGCGATCGCCATGGCCAGCGCGAAGGCACTGTAGGAGATCACAATGGTCAACACATGTACTAGCAGCCAATAGTTCGAGCGGAGCACCGGTAACAGTGGGCTGATGCCGGGATCGAAGGGCAGCATGTCCGCGAGCATCAGTACCACCACACCCATTGCCACCCCGGAAAAACCGATGATCCGTTGACGATAGATCAGCTCGAAGATCCCTGCGAAGAGCAGCACTCCCCACCCCATGTATACCATCGATTCGTACATGTTCGACACCGGGGGCCTACCTGCCACGAGTATTCGCAGTAAGAGCCCATAGGAACTCAAGCCGAATCCGGTGAGCGCAAAGATCCAGGCAGCGTAGTAGGGAAGCCGCGAGGTGGTTCCCATGGCGAAGGCGAACAGGAGGGTTCCCAAGAGAAGGAAGATCCAGGCTTTGCGGAAGGGTTTCACCTTGTTGTAGGCAATCTCATACCCCAGCACCTTTTCCGTGGGGTAGAGCTCACCTCCCCATGTCCGCAGCTGGGTGGCCAACTCCTGGGCATTGGAACCGAACTTGATACCATCTCCAGTGGTGAAGCCATCGAGCATCCCCTCCAGGCTGGCCCGCAGCGGTTCCGTGCCCGGTATTCCCGCCATCTCCGCTAGTGGTATCCAACGCAACTCACCCGCTGCTTGCTCCGGAACAATCTTGAACTCCATGCCCGTGAAGACTCCCTCGAGACGGTCATACACTCCCACCATTCCATCGATGTGTTGATCCAGAGGTGTCAGTTCCTCCCCCACTTGGTGCTTGCGGATGATCTCCTGGAGAGCCTCCTGGAAACCGCTGTTTGAGCGGAGTTGGGTATAACTGATCCACTCGGATTTGGGATCAGCCCTCAAGACCTTCTTCACATCCGCGTAAGCGAGAAAGATGCAGGGGATCTCTTTCCACTTCTCGGGTTCGAAGAGCATCGACAGCAGATTGGTCACCGGATCGCGTGCCAGAAAGGGATGCGGAGCCTTCGCCGGTGACCAGTACTCACGGCTGGTGACCAACCGCATGGTTTCGCGCGCGAAGGTATCCAGGGGTTTCGTGCGGGCATCGTTGAGGATAACCACTTTCTCCAATAACGAATAATCAAAGGGGCTGGCTACCGGTTTGGCCGAGGATTCCGGTGATGGAATGCATAATGAAAAAAACAGGGCGAAAAGTAGTGAATAAGCTTTCATGCCGCACGACCCCCGGCTTTCCGGGCTTGCCATCTCTGGTCCAACTGTTTTATTAAAGGTTTCCCATAAAACATCAGTGCAATTCCCAAACAAAGAATGAGACTCCCGGTATACACAAGGGGAGTGCCGGGGGCATAGGCCACCGAGAAGATGGAGATGCGTGGATCGCCCTCCGGCTGGTTAAGGTAACTGGACTGGAAGATCCGGTAGCCAGCATGGTCCAGTGGCTTGTTCATCATGATGGTGATGTTATCGCGGGTCAGGGTCTCGCCATCCACTTCGGTGAGCACCCTCACATCGCTTTCGTAGCTCATTGGACGGGCCTCGTCACCGGGGTAATGCCGTAAACGGAAGTCCTTGAGTTGGATAAAGAATCCGAGTGGCGCTTCATCATTCTGGTAGACAAGGTAAAATTTTTGTCCCCCGAGTGTGATCTCTTGCTGCTTGTAAGGCTCCAGCCAGACCGCTTGTTTCTCGCCGGTGCTGTTGACCAGCTCCATCCGGACCGCTCGCGCGCCAGACTCGCCCTGCTTGATGGGGCGCTCCACTAGTTCTTCTTCGCGACGGGCATGGGAAAGTTGCTGATCCACCACCAGGTTCAGCCCCTGGGTCATCATCGGCATGGGAACCGGTTGTCCCACTATAAGAGGACCGCTGGAGACTTGCCCCGCGCTCGTGGTGACCTTCCAGGTGAGCTTCTGTCCGGGTCCCAGTAGCAATGCGAATTCCGCACCCATGGGGGCACTCTCACTTGCGGACTGGATGGTGGTCCCGGTGGTGGAGGCAATCTCTTTTTGGAGTGCGGCCTCATCCGCCATGCTCCGTACAGCGATTGAGGCGGGACCAAGGGTCATCCCCTGGTAACGGGGCATATTGGGGGCGAGCCACCCTTCAGCTACTCGTCCCAGCCGCGTGCTGTCGAGTGCGAAATGAACCGCCGGATTCTCAGTTGGAGCGTCATCTTTCCAGACCTCCCGCCATTCGCTGTCAGGATAGAAGGCGGTTACGATGGCTTTCAGCCCCAGCTGAGTGAGCTCATAGACCTGGGGCTTTCCGGGTGTGGGGTGTCCCCATTCCACCTCGGAGGCGTTGAAACGGGATCGGACAGGATCACCTTCTTTTTGAATGCCGATAAAAGTGGAATCCAACTGGATACGGTCCTTGGCCTGTCCCTCCATCAGAGTCATCTGCCCCTCGATCCCAAAGTGGTGGGAGATCATGGCCCCCACCAGCGTGACCAGGATGCCGAAATGGGTTACCAGAAAACCGAGTTGCGTGATCCGCCAGGGAAGCCGCGCGAGGGTGGCAAAGAGGACATTGATGAACACCGCGAGAAGGAGGAGGTCGAACCAGATGGCATGGTAGACCAGCCGTTGTGCGATTCGCGCGGTGGTATTGGATTCCGTGATGGTCGCGGCGATGCAGGCTAGCCCCAGAACACTCAGCAGAACCACCGCCACACGCAACGAGGCGAGGAAATCGAAGACTTTTTCCAAGGCTCCACCGTGATGGAATGGATTCGTGGATTTTTCCTCTAGCGGAGGAGCGGGAACCGCAAGCAGATCCTCCTGGGTTCCGGAGGGCTGCGGATTCTTTGGATTCTGATGATTTCCTACAGAATCAGCGGTGCTTTGAGTTTCCGGCACAAACAGGCCTCTTTCAATATGCCAAGAGATGTCTTCCGTTGGCTAGTCCTTGAGTTTATTGGCCCGGTTCAGGGGAGTCAATCTTGAGGCGGGAGACCCGCATGTTGTTCACGCTTCAGCGTGTGGGTGCAGTTCTCCACGTTCCTCTACTTCTGCCATACCCTCCATGGTTTTGACGGGCGACTGAAGCGGAGGATACAATTGTGTGGGCTTGGAGGGGGGCATTTCGAAGCGGGGAAGGGAGTCTACCCATTCCGGTCTCTGGTCCCGGAAGTATATGAGGATTTCCTCATCACTCATTCCTTCGATCTCCCGGGAGATTTTATCTTTGATCTCACACATCTCCCTCATGCTCTCGCTCATATCTCATACACCTCCAACGGGGTACAGATCCGGATAAGTTTATTGTACCCATGAAGGTTATTGACTGCTAGAAAGCATGTGGCTCGACGAGTATTCGCTAGGTGGCGGAAGTTCCAACTCAACAGATAATCGCATTCATCTATTGTAGCGCAAGCCACATGCATGCAGTCCTCGTTATGTCCTTCCTTGAGAACACCCGAAGAGATATATGCTCTGGACAGGGAGAGGATCTTTCTGGAAAGGGGAATCTCAATCGGTCGATATTGTTGAATGAGATTGAGGAGAAAGCCTCTTATGGGTTCACGTGCGTTCTTTATCTCGGTGATAACGACTTCAGAGGTGAAGAGTTCCCAACCAAAGATGATGGCGTGGTCAAAGAAATCTTCTGTAGCGGTCCGATACTCCGGAACATCCTCCGCGAGTTTGAAGTTCCAGACCGTACTGTCGAGGTAGAATTTATTCGTCATTATTTACCTCACTGGTATGTGTGAACCGGAGGGAAACGGCGCATGTGCCGGTTGTCCTCCACGTTCTTCCAACTCTTCCACGCTCTCCACGATTCAACACGGACCCCACGCCGCGGGATTCGTCCGTTCCAGGTGGGGTAAACCGCCACTCTACAGCGTCCGTAATCCAAATCCTCCACCCACCTCGATCACTTGGCCGGTTGAGAAATCCATATCTCCGCGCGCGATGGAGACGACCACCCGCGCTACATCCTCCGGGGTTCCCCAACGGCGTTGCGGCACGAGCCCATCCGCGATGAGCGGGTCATACTTGGCCTTCACCTTCTCGGTCATATCGGTGGCGATGATGCCGGGGCGGACCTCGAAGACCGGGATGCCCCCGGCGGCAAGACGTGCCGCGAAGAGCTGCGCGGTCATCGACAACCCCGCCTTGGAGATGCAGTACTCGCCACGGTTCACCGAGGCCACCGTGGCGCTGATCGAGGAGACAAAGACCATCCGGGGTTTCGACTCCGGCTCACGCTTTCTCAATTCTATCATCCGTTGAGCTACCAGCTGGGCCAAGAAGAAGGGACCGCGTAGGTTCGTGGCCAGCACCTCCTCGAAACTCTCCTCTGTGGTCTCCAGAAGGTCCCGTCTTACCCTCGGTGCGATGCCAGCGTTGCTCACGAAGAGATCGATGCGTCCGTAACGTTCCATCGTTTCATTGACGATGCGCTGGCGGTCCGAATGGGCGGCCACATTCCCCTGTGTCAGGAAGCACTCTTTTTTCAGCTCCGCAACCCTTTTTGCCACCTCGCGCGCGGCCTCCTCGTTGTGGGCATAATTCAAGGCGATGTCATGATCCGTCCCGGCCAGACCAAGCACAATTCCACGCCCGATGCCACGGCTCCCGCCGGTGACCAATGCCACAGGTGAAGTGTGAGTCATGGTTGTTTCTCCTTTTCATCTGATTCCCTAGACTGGCTCAGCCTCTTGTCAATCTCCAGCCAGAAGAAGGACAATCGTTTCTTTATAACTACCGCTCATATCTGGGAGGATACCATGCTTTCTCCACTTCTTGGTGTCATCGTACTCGCGGCGATTGAGCTCCCCATGGGGACCTCGCCCGAACCGGTTGCGTTTCCGTACTTCCCGGATCAGCTCCATGCCTTTGTATGGCGGAATTGGGAATTGGTTCCCCTGGAGAAAATGGCGGCGGTGGTAGGGGCCACCACCGGAGAGATCCATTCGATGGGAAAGGCGATGGGGTTGAGCGATCCCCCGCCGGTCAGCGCGGAGCAAGGACGGCGTTCCTACATCACAGTCATCCGCCGCAACTGGCACCTGCTCCCCTATGACCAGATCTTGCAGCTGCTTGGTTGGACCGCCGAGGAGCTGGCCTTCACTCTGCGCGAGGATGATTTCCTGTACGCAAAATTGGGAAGCCTCAAACCCAAATGCGAACCGGTTCATTATATCAAACCCGGTACAGCGGTCCAGAAATGGGAACAGGCGATCGCCCGTGTGGTCCGTCAGGACTTCCCCGAGGGACTTTCGGGCTCTTATGTGGAACCGCCCTTCGACTTTGTCCGGCAGTTGTCGGAACCAGTGCCGGACGCCGGACCCAGTTCTGAGAAGACACTCTTCCATCCACGCTTTTGCTCCTCCTATTTTGCGCTGTATGGTGACCCGTTGCTGGATGAGGGTGAGGGCCCCTATCCCGATGGTTATCTGGCGCGATTAGCCGCCACGGGTGTGGATGGAGTCTGGCTGCAGGCTGTGCTCTACAAACTCGCGCCATTCCCCTGGGATCCTGCCATGAGCGAGGGGCATGAGACACGCCTTGAGGCTCTCCGCCAGTTAGTGGAAAGGGCACGCAAGCATGGGATTGGGGTCTATCTCTACCTGAATGAACCACGTTCGATGCCAGTGGCCTTCTTCGAGTCCCACCCGGAGTTGAAGGGGGTCAGTGAGGGAGATTATTCCGCGCTGTGTACCAGTGTCCCGGTGGTGCGGGACTACCTCAAGAATTCCATTACCCAGATCTGCAAGCAGGTGCCGGATCTGGCGGGCTTCTTCACCATCTCCGGCTCCGAGAATCTGACCAATTGCTGGAGCCATTATCAGGGGGCGTCTTGTCCGAACTGCTCGAAACGTTCCCCCGAAGAGGTGATCGGCGAGCTCCATCAGACCTTCATGGAGGGGATTCAAGCCGCCAGCAGTTCCGCCGAGTTGATTGCCTGGGATTGGGGCTGGCAAGATGCCTGGGCCGAGGGATTGATTCAGAAACTTCCGGACAGAACCACCTTGCAGAGTGTCAGTGAGTGGTCCATTGCCATCAACCGGGGCGGTGTGGCCAATTCTGTTGGCGAGTACTCTCTCTCGGTTATTGGACCGGGGCCACGCGCGGCCCGGAATTGGGATTTGGCCAAAGCGCGTGGGCTTAAGACCATCGCCAAGATTCAAGCGGGCACAACTTGGGAGCTGGGATCGGTGCCCTATCTCCCGGTGCTCTACAATATCGCCCACCATGTGGCCAACCTGCGCAAGGCCGGAGTTGGCGGGATCATGCTGGGCTGGACTCTAGGTGGTTTCCCCTCGCCGAACCTTGAGGTGGTCGCCGAGCTGGGTAAGGAAGCCTCATTGTCGGCTGATGAAGCTGTCAAGCGTGTGGCGGCTAAACGTTTCGGAGATAATCTGGGGCCACAAGTGGCCAGACTCTGGAAGCGTTTCAGTGATGCCTTCCAGGAGTTTCCTTTCCAAGGGCAAGTTGTTTATAACGCGCCTGTCCATATGGGACCGGCGAACCCACTCTGGGAAAAACCGACTGGATACAGCGCGAGTATGGTGGGTTTCCCCTATGATGATCTGACCTCCTGGCGGGGGAGTTATCCCGAGGACGTGTTTATCAAGCAGATTGAGAAGGTGGTGGATGGGTTTGATGTGGCCATCCATGATGCCAAGGCGGCGATCACCTTCATCAGCCTCAATGAGGCCCAAAGAGCCGCTATCATGGATGAGATGGATGTGGCTGAAACCTGCATGATGCACTACCGGAGCACCGCCAACCAGGCCCGTTTCGTTCTCGCCCGCCGTGCCTTGGAGAGTGCTAGTACGGAAGCCCTAGCACGCCCGCATCTGACGGCCATTGAAAACATCCTCCAGAGCGAGATCAAACTCGCCAAACGTCTCTATGTCATTCAAAGCCGTGACTCCCGGATTGGTTTTGAAGCCACCAATCACTATTTCTATGTCCGCCAGGATCTCGCCGAGAAGGTCCTCAATTGCCGTGACCTCTTGGACCGTTGGCTGCCTCAGCAGAAAGCAAGATTTGACCGATGAATTCACAAGTTGTTGTAGCAAACCCTCAACGGCCCGGTGGGTACCGTGAGCTGCTGGGGATTTCTATTCCCCTAATTTTGAGCACCTCCACTCTGAGTCTGATGCAACTGATGGACCGGATTTTCCTGTCCTGGTACTCCTCGGATGCCTTGGCGGCGTGCATCCCCGCTGGCGCTGCTTCCTGGTGCCTGATGAGCTTATTTGTCGGAACCGCCAGCTATAGCAGTACTTTTGTCTCGCAATATGATGGCGCGGGACATCCCGAGCGGATCGGCGCCGCTGTTTGGCAGGGAGTCTACTTTGCGTTGTTCTCCGCCATGCTGCTCGTTTTTGGCTATTGGCTGTCTGAACCTTTATTCAAACTGGCGGGACATGCCCCCGAGGTGCAAGAGCAAGAGGTCCTGTATTTTAGCATTTTGATCCTCGGGGGCGGAGGAGTGGTTCTCTCCGCCGCGCTATCAGCTTTTTATAGTGGACGTGGCAAGACATGGATTGTGATGTGGGTAGATGTATGTGGGATGCTCATCAATGGGGTCCTTGACTACATGATGATTTTCGGCAAATGGGGGTGTCCGGAGTGGGGCATTTGGGGGGCGGGACTGGCCACCATTATCGCCCCTTGGATCATGTCGGCCATTTACTTTGGTTTACTGTTCCTCCCTGAGAACCGTGATCACTATGGCACCTTGAAGAACTGGCGGTTTGAATCGGATCTTTTCAAACGGTTGATCCGCTATGGTGTCCCCAGTGGGCTGCAATGGACCGTGGATGTGGTCGCTTTCACCGTGTTCGTGTTGTTGATCGGACGGATTGGGGCGGCTGAACTGGCTGCTAGCAATGTGGCCTTCTCCATCAACCACCTGTTATTCATGCCGATGATTGGACTGTCGATGGGAGCCTCGGTGTTGGTGGGACGTTATGTGGGGGCCTGCCAAACTCACTTTGCGTCACGGACAGTGAGTAACGCTTACTGGATAACCCTGTCCTACATGACTGCCTTTGCGGTGGTGCTGGTCCTGTGGCCGGATCTCTTTCTCTCCTTGTTCGGTCCCAGAGACCAGCGGGAATCATTCCAGGCTGTTGCCGAGTTGGGACGGCATCTCCTTTATTTCGTGGCCGCCTACTCGCTTTTGGATGCTTCGAATATCGTCTTCATTTCAGCGCTTAAAGGCGCGGGTGACACACGCTATGTGCTTCTCATAATCATGGTTGTGGCGCTGGCGGTGCTGGTGATCCCCTCGTATGTGGCGTGTGTGATCATGGGTAGGGGGATCTATGTGGCGTGGACGATCTTAACCCTGTATGTGAGCGTGTTGGGCATCGCTTTTTATGGGCGCTACCGCGCGGGATACTGGAAATCAATGCGGGTGATTGAGCACATGCCCACGCCGGGAGTGGAGATCGCCGAGGGTCCGGTGGTGGAGACGGCGTGAGAAGTGAGGAGGGAGAGCCCCGGTTGTTTTTTCCCGGTTTCTCTGTCCGGCGTGACCAGCCACTGGGTGAGTGGCCAGCCACGCCGTTGAGATGATTCTACTTCGAAAGTTCCTTGATGTAGATGTTCTTGAAATTCAATATGCTCCCGTGGTTCTGCAGCTCAATCTGTCCCGTTGGATAAATCGGTTTGCTCCGGTCCCAGTAGTTTTCCATGGTGACATTGTCGACCACCAACTTGCCGTTGAGTTTGACAGTCACCTTGTCTCCCACCATTTTGATGTAGAAGGTATTCCACTGGCCGACTGGATTGTCCGCCACCATGCTTGGCTTGCTGGGATTCTTTTGGTTGTTGTAGAGGCCGCCCGAACCGATGCCGCCCGCCGAGGGATTGGCGGTATCCCAGATCTGGACCTGCGGCGAACCACGCAGATAGATCCCGCTGTCGCCACCCTTTTCGATCTTCCAATCGACATACATCTCGAAATCGGCGTAATCTTTGGCGGTGCATAGGCTGTCGCCCTTGCCATCGAAGACGAGGGCTCCATCGGCTACCTTCCAGTGGGCATTCATTTTCGCGTCGGCCACTTTCTGTGCGGCCGCCAACTCATCCGGTTTCATCTTGGCGCGTTGTTCAGGATCTTGAACCAGCCCTTTCCAACCTGTTAGATCCTTACCATTGAACAGGGCGGTAAAACCCTCCGGTGGTGTGTTGTCCGCCGCGAAGACGGCGGGGACAGCGCCCGCTAAAACACACACAGCCAACACTAGAACTACGATTTTCCGCATGGATACAAACCTCCTCCATTCACTCTGGATATACCCGGCGGGATTTCCCGCCAAAAGAAGACCTAAAACTCGTCTCTGACTGGGAACCAAGGTGAGGTCAGTCCGGATGCATCCCGGGCTGACTTCAGGTCCGCCACCTGGTCATGAGTCAAAGTATCCACCCCCCCAATAATCTTGGCCAGCATTTGAATCCGCGCCGCATGTTCGACCGATTCATGGCAATAGAAGGCGGCCCATAGATCAGTGCCATAGGTCACCAGCCCATGGTTTTTTAGCAAGAGTGCATTTGCCCGCGTTACATAGGGATCAATCCCATCGTAGAGCGCCCCGCTACCGGGCAGGTAATAGGGAACGAGGGGAACCCCGCCGAGGTGGTAGACCAGCTCCGGCAGAACCGGTAGATCGAGTGGTTTTCCCGCCACCGCGAAGGCGGTGGAGTAGGGGGCATGGGTATGAACCACCGCGCCAATTTCGGGACGGCGTTCGTAGACCTTCTGGTGCATCCTCCACTCGGTGGAAACCCGCCCATTGCCTTCAAGGGTACGGCCTTGTTCATCAACCAACAGGATGCTTTCGGGAGCAAGGCCTCCTTTGCTCACACCAGAAGGGGTGATCAGGAATCTGTTTAGACTGACGCGGATGGAGATGTTGCCATCATTCGAGGCTACCCAGCCCTTCTGGTAGACCCGGTTTCCAACTTCGATAAGGGTGTTACGGAGTGTTGCAATAAGTTCATTGGACATAAGGAGGAATGTTAACCGAGAGAGGCGGGGGGGCGTACCCCCCTGGTCTGGTACGTTGTTCACGCTTCAGCGTGTCTCTGTTATGGAGTAGCGATTTTAATCGTGTATGAGCTCCCCCACGCGAATGAATTCGCAACTCCGCCTCTGTATGTTGTTCACGCTTCAGCGTGCTGAGCAACCTGAAGGTTGAACTCCAAACGGGACATCCTGAAGGTTGAACTCCGAACCACCGGCTAACAATAGATCGCTGTTCAGCCCCCCATGTCTCCAATGATATCGATGTCACGGATATAGACATGATCGGGCTGTTTGGAATTACCAGCGGGAATGGAGACCCGGATCCCTATCACTTGCACCTCATCGAACTGGATGATAGTACGAACCCATTCGCCTTGGGGTGTCTTGACTAGTTCCTTGCGGCTGGTGAGACCCAGTGGCGGGTGCCATGAGGATTGATCGGTGGTTTTGACCGAGACACTGCACAGCGGGAAAGATCTATCTCCCCCAGCATCCTCGACCGTCACCGTATCGACTCGTACTGGTCCTCTGCCGGTGGGCATGTTGACGATGAACTGTGCAGGAGGTTTGGCCACCCAGAAGGAAGGGCTGGCGGGTTGCCCAGAGGTATTGTTAACCCCTCCGCTATCCATTAGAACAGCACGCGGATCGCCTTCCCCGGCAATAGTCCCGATGGCCTCGAACTGAAGGTCTGGGAATTTTATCAGAGAGGCGAAGTCGACATTCAATTCCTTTGGGAAGGTGGGGGCGGCGGCGGGTTTGGGGGCCTCCGCGCCACCAGGGGAGGGCACGGCGGAAAGATTGGGTGGTTGCGGGGTGGGTTCTTCGCCACCGCATCCCGTCAATACTAACGCTAGAACCACTGGGCTAAAAATACTCCTCATTTTCAACGGCCGCATTGAATATAGAACCTCCACGGTTGTTCTCTTCGGGATCAACCACATCATAACGAACGAACTCTTTCAGGGGGAGGTAACAACCGCTCCCCTTTAGCGAGTAAACTCCAAAAGTCCCTCATCCGCCAGATTCAACACCCACACATTTCCCTTTTCATTGGTGGTTCCACCTGGCACGACTTCACCGCTGGGGTTTTTCTGGATCGCGGCCCACTTACCCTCTGGCAAGGAGATGCTGATTGGTTCAAGTGCCTTGCCATGATACCGCACCACGATTGAGTTGGGCTTTGCCTCGACATCCAATACAAGATCCCGCCAAGCGATTCCCTTGACGCTCAGTGAAGGCAGTTTGGTGGGCAGACTGGGATTGATGAAGAAACCATCCGTGGCCGGCTCGAAACCCAGGAAACCATACAGAATCGTCTGCGGGACCATGACACTCTCGAAGAACTCCGCATCGAGACCTAGTCCCCCGGGTGTCCCACCGCCCTGCATACTGCCACGCCCGGGTTTCTCATAATACTTACGGTAACCGCCCTCGCCCTGAACCTCACCAAACCAATCGGCGATAGTCATCAGACGGTCCCAGGCATCATCTGGTCCACGCACCACCAGACGCGACATGATGTCGAAGTAGGAGAAGCCCAACACCGCCCCACCATCTTGAATCTGATCCCCAAAGGAAATGGTTTCGGGACCGCTCCACCCCCAGAAGTACCACTCCAGATTCCGCTTGGTCGTGGCGCGTGGAGCGAATCGCCAATGGTAGATGTCAGCTCCGGTGGAGGTGTCGCCCTCGACTGTACGCTTGCCATCGATCCAATCCATAATGGTCTGGGCTTGTTGGGTGGAGGGGAGACCGTAATAGATGGCCTCGAGGTTGATGAAGGTGAAGCCATAATCGTGTCCATTCCCATCGGCGTCGATACAGGCCACGAATCTACCGGTCTGCTCATTCCAGAAGGTCTTCTGGTATTCCGTACGGACCGCGCCGGCCAGTTCACGCAGATAGGCTGGATCCATCTTCTGCCCGCTGATGGGGATGTTCCACTCGGGATGTAGGACAATGCTCTCCTCCAGGGCCGCGAAACGGAGCAGGGCAGAGTAACACTGGTTGGTGGCATAGGCATCCAAATGTCCGATGGGGAGGATGTCCCAGTAATCCGAGCCGATCCCATGTCCGAAATGGAACTCCTTGCCGCCATCCGGTTTGACTGTATACCCCGCGCGTCCGTCATGTCCCACGAAATCGGTCAGGACTACATGTCTCTCCGCCAGATGTAAAACTGAGAGGACATACAACAATGAGGTCCGCATCCGTTCGATGTTATTACGCAAGAAATTGACATCACCAGTCCAGCGGAAGTAGTAATCGGCGCCCAGGATGAAGGAGGAATTGTTGATGGAATGCCGTGTGTCGAACTGGGTGAAGAAGGAATCAATGCTCACTGTGGCCCCGGGCTTTCCGGTGTTGAAACTGATCCGGAGTTTCTTGATCCGGTCCTTCCACTCCGGATGCTCAAATACCGGGATCATGGTGTAGATCAGGGCATCACTTTCGACCGGGGCGAAATACAATCGCTTAGTTGGAGAAAACTCCTCGGTCTCGCTATTGACCCATTCCACATAGGGTTGAGCATTACCGAGCCCCTTGGCCTTCCAGCGTAGCTGCAGGAAAGGAGCGCAATAAAAGTCCACATCCATGCCGGGGGTGGTGATGCTAGCGTTGTTATTCTGCAGTACCAGTGACCAGACACCCTCCACCACACCCTTGGACTCTATCCCGTTTGTAACCCATCCCTTTTCATCGGAAACCTGGGATTCATGCCAGTTCTTGTCGATCGGAGGAAGGGCAAAATGCCAGCCCCAAGTTCCTCCCGCATTGTGATAGAAGGGGAAAGGCCAACCATGCTGGTGGGCGATGGAGCCATGCTGGTGAGTGGATACATAACCATCCCCTTCGAAGATCCGTGTGGAGAGTACCTGGCTCCAGCTGGTACGCATCTCCTCGAGTTTGTCCGCGGCCGGCCACAATGAGGAAAGTGACAACCACTCATCCCACATGGTGGCTTTGGGACCTGCGCCAGGGTAGTGCAGGGTGAAGAGTGATTCGAGTTCTTCAACCTGTTTCTCGTAACCGGGTGCAGTGAATGTGGCAGGTGGCTGGACCGGGGTGGGTTGGGCACTTGCACAGGGCATCAGAACACCTCCCACAAAGAGGGTGAGAAACACCAGTATGACGTTACATTGGGTATTCGGACGCATGAGACCCCCCTCGGGACTTGAATGATATAATGGAACGACTTACTACCTCTCCCCCCCCACCCCACCCCTCCCCCGCAAGGGGGGAGGGGGCCAAAAATACGCTAAGGCGTGAACTCCGAACAACTCCCTCCCCCCTTGCGGGGGAGGGGTGGGGTGGGGGGGGAGAAACCAGCGGGTAAGGTGTCCCCGCCGACACTCACAATCCGGTATGCTCCCTCTCGAACCAACTGTGTCAAGGGTAAGTGTTCCCAAAGAAAGCCCCCCGGGACAATGGGTCTCGAGGGGCTTGTGAACACCCTTGGCATGTAGGGGTCTCGCTGTCACTCCGTGGTTTACTCGCCAGTCCAGATAAACACGTTTTTGACCTCGGAGAAGGCCTCCAGCGCATACAACCCCCGCTCGCGGCCAATCCCACTTTGCTTGTAGCCGCCAAAGGGAGCCTCATTGAACACGCTGTTGTTGCAGTTGATGCTGAGTACACCGCTCTCGACCGCCTTGGCGATCTTCAAGCCCCTGGCCATGTCGCGGGTCCAGATCGAACCGGAAAGCCCATACTTGCAGTCATTTACCTCGCGGATCATGGCCTCTTCGTCATCGTAGGGAATTACACACAGCACCGGGCCGAAGATCTCCTCCTGGGCCACCCGCATTGAGTTGCGGACACCGGTCAGGATCGCGGGGATCATGTAGTTTCCGGCCTTGAACTCGGGGGTATCGATGATTCCACCACCATAGGCCACGCTAGCCCCTTCCTTCTTGCCCAATTCAACATAGTCGATCGAGCGCTGCCGTTGCGCTGGCGAGACCAGGGGACCCATCTCCGTCTTGTCATTGAGTGGATCGCCGATAACCAGCTTCTGGGTGGCTGCGGTAAATTTTTCGACAAACTCATCCAGGACACTGGTATGGACAAAGGCCCGGCTGCGGGCGCAGCAGTCCTGACCGGTATTGCCGAAGACCGCCAATGGCGAGGTCTCGGCGGCACGGTCGATATCGGCATCCTGGCAGATGATGTTCGGTGACTTACCTCCTAACTCGAGGGAGATACGCGCGATGCGGAAGGCCGAACGGCGTAGGATCTCAGCGCCAGTGACAGTTTCACCGGTGAAGGAGATCTTGCCCACCAAGGGGTGCTCCACAATGGCATTTCCGACCGTCGAGCCGGGGCCACAGATGGCTTGGAAGACACCTTTGGGAATGTCCACCTGTTGAAAGATCTTGGCCAGTTCCAGCGCGGAAAGGGGAGTGTAACTGGCGGGCTTCAAGACCACAGTGTTGCCCACCGCCAAGGCGGGGGCTACCTTCGAGCAGGCCATCATGAAGGGGTAGTTCCAGGGACAGATACAAGCTGCGACCCCGATCGGTTGACGGAAGGTTAGATCCACGCCGGGACGCGAAACAGGCAGTGTTTCACCCCCAAAAACGCCTGTGGCTCCCGCATAAAAATCGAACAACTCCGCGCTGGCGTTGACCTCCCAGCGGGCATCTCCGATTGGTTTGCCCACATTACGCGCCTCGATACGGCTAATGTCCTCCAATTTCGCGCGGATGCCATCAGCCACCTTCCTCAAGTAAGCAGCGCGTTCCGCTGGCTTGGTCTTGCCCCAGCCGCCCCGGTAGGCCTTCTCCGCCGCCTGTACCATCCGGTCCACATCGGCCACCGATGCCTCGCAAACCTCCTCCAACACCTGGTTGTTGTGCGGCTCGATGACGTTGAATGTCTTTCCTCCAGAACCTTCCATAAATTCTCCATCGATATACAGCTTCGCGGCCATGGCTTTACGGTTCTCCTTCCTGCTGGTGAGTTATGTGATGGGATCAAACCACCATTGTGGTATCTTCTCAAGCACTTTGTCAGGGTCGGCCCAGTTTTCGCCACCTGCCTCCTTTACCCACCTGGCTCGTTCTCCCCAGGGACCCCACACGGTTGGATCGGTGGGGCCAAACACCGCAAGTGTTTGCAGTCCCATTAAGGCGGCTAGATGGGTGGGGCCGGAGTCATTGCCAAGGTAATAGTCTCCTGGGGCGAAATGACAGCACAGCTCCATGAGTGTGGTGGGATGTTGAATTTCGAAACCAGCCTCCCGGACGTCGGCCTCCAGGTCCTCCTCGGCTTCACCCAGGAGGAAGACAACCTGGGGTGTTAATGCCACCGTGGATTCCCGCTTTCGCGGGAATGACGAAGAGGAAGGCGGGAATGACGAAACGAGTAAAATCCTTTTGGAATCGTCATTCCCGCGAAGGCGGGAATCCACGGCCACATCCATACCCGGGATCCTGTCACCTCCCAACATCCGCCCCAATTTCCGGGCGGTTGCAACGAAATACTCCAGTGGCCACCGTTTCTGTTTCCCGCCTGAACCGGGATGAACCCACAAGATGGGAGTTCTTTCCATTGGCTGGTCCACCAGGAGGCTCCGGAGTGGGCTGAAGCGCTCTGGTCCAAGGCCCACATTGAGGCAAGAGGCCAGGTACTCCGACACATGCAGGGATCTATCCTCGGGTGGGAAGGGGGCGCGTATTCGTAGGCCGGGATGGGCTAGGAGAGGACCGGGCAGGGAAGTGAAGAAAGAATCAATCCTTGCCTGTGCTGGTAGGCTGATTGAAAGCCTCAGGAAGTCATCGACTGAAAGAACCCGGTCCGCCAATCCCGCGCGGGCCAGAGGCTCCAGACGGGAGAGATAACCCACCAGGGTGATCGAGGTTTCTCCCTCCATACGCAGCTTGCTCAATGCTGGGGCCATCAGGAGCGTGTCCCCCACTCCACCGGGACGGAGGATGATTCTTTCTGGTCTAGTGGCCATTTGAAAATGCGAATAAATCCGCTCTCCCGTCTCCTGCGTGATTCAATCCTCCCACCCTGTTGCGAGGGGTAGGCTGTCTCGTTAGGATCATCCCCATGTCATCCATTCCCCATCGTATGGTGTTATGGCCTCTTTCTTTTCTGCTAAGCCTGCTTCCGGTTCAACCGGTTTGTGCGCAGGTGATTCATGCCGTTCCGATTCCCGGTGACCAGTTTGCGGTCCACCTGGAGCAAGTGTCCAGTGGAACCTATACCTTCGCTACAGCGGCTCCTGGAAAGTTCAAGACCACGCTGAGCGCGGACTTCTCCGCTCTGGTGGTCAAAAGCATGACACAGACCCATGGCTGGGAGGCCAGTTACCGGTACGACCACCTGCGTATTGAGAATCAGGTCGAGGGAGCTTCTCCCACACTCCTCGAAGTTTGGCCAACCCGGATGTCTCTCGATGGTGACATCACCTATGACTCCCGTCTGCACCCAGATACCCCTCCCCCGATGCTCGTTCAGATACTCCTAGGAGACTTTCGCGCCAGGATTGGGAATCAGGGAGATGTGATCCGGATCGAGGAGTGTGAGGCCTATCATACGGTCTTCCCTTTCCTGGATCTCACTCAGCCAATCAATGAAACCTGGATGCACCGTCCCCCAGAACCCCTCTCCGTGGGATTAAAGTGGGTCGAGGACCGTCCTTTCCGCCTTTGGGCGAGCCGTGTGACCTTGCCTGCCAGCATGACGTATGAGGTCAAAACGTTACCACCAGCCACCAACCGCTCCGTGTCTCTTTCTCTTTCACGTACCCTGAAATCCACAACTCCCCAGCGGATCTCCATCCCAATCGGGAGCGCAATTCCATTGGTCCTCCGTTATGATGCTCTCGGGCCAGATATCGAGGCTCTGCTTCCAGACCTCAGTATCACCTCCCTCGCGGTTAACACCACAGGATCCCTGGAGTACCGTCTCGACCGGGGGTTCCTCGCCGCGAAACAGACCAGCGACCAGTTTGATATTCAGATGGAGGTTCCGCCGGTGGATGGGACCGGGATGACTCTGAAGCATCTGCGGATAGATCGTACCACCAGCTTGAATGTGACCTACATTCCGGCTGGCAAGTTCTCCGAAGAGGTGCGGTTGATTCTGTTTGGGCGATAAACTGTCCTTGAGTCATCAAACCACGCTATATGGATGGACAGGACCTAGTGGGGTCCGCAACACAAGATGGAGGGGAAGAGCAGCCATGCCAAAGGATCTGCCCAAGGGAAGTATGGCCGGAAGTGAGGAGGAGTTCTTTCTTCAGCATAATCGCGAACTCATTGAGCGTAAGCGCAAGGAGATGGCAGCTAAACGCGCCGAGCTGGAGAAAGAGGCCAAAAAATTACAGCATTGGATGAAGTGTCCCAAGTGTGGACATGATATGAAGGAGATCAACCTGGCGGGGATCCTGGTCGACCAATGTGATAACTGCCAAGGGGTCTATTTCGACAAGGAAGAGGTGGAGATTATCTTGGAGAGCAAAGAACGGGGTGGGTTTGCCAAAGCCCTTACCCGTCTGTTCTTTCCATAATGTCCCTGGTGGAGAGAAAAGACCGAATAGCCAACAACCGCGGGAACAGGCTTCCTTTCCCATTCAGTGTGGTGCGAGAAGGGATTCACGCGCCAGCGTTATAGAGTTGGTTATCTCTGGGCTAAGCCCTGTCCAATGAGTTTTATAAACCGGGTGAACAGGTTGGACTGGGTATGGAGCCGCTCTAGGAGAGACTCATCCAGGAGTCCCTCTCCCTTCCAGCAACTGTTGATACCGGGAATCCACACCCGTTCTGGTAGAATGTAGGCATTGCGGTAACTGAAGATCATCTGGAGCTGTTCGACCGCGCGGAAGGCTCCCCACATACCCGCGGAGAGACCGGTAAACGCTACCGGACGGTGCTCGAAACTCTCCGGGAACTTCAGCATGTCGATAAAATACTTGAGCACTCCCGGGAAAGAACCGTTGTACTCCGGGACCACGATATGGAGCCCATCCGCTTGGAGAATCCGGTCATTGAGGTGTTGAAAGGAAGCAGGTTTGTCAGCATAGGAGGAGGAGGCGAAGATCTCGGGTGGCATCTCCTCCAGACTGAGGATCCGGACTCTTTCTCCTTGCTCCCGGTACAGTTCCGCGATTACCTTCGAAAGCCGGAGGGTGTTCGATCCGGGGCGGTTGGTTCCCGCAATGATTTCGATCATGGCACACTCCTTCAACCTACTGAAAAAGGTCGTGGCCATGGATTCCCGCCTCTCTCTTCGTCATTCCCGCGAAGGCGGGAATCCACGGTGCCATCATAACCTCAATGATTTCAACACGCTTCAGATGCCAACAAACCGAGCCAGGGACTGGACTCCTGACCCCGTGTTTTCCTGTACATTCCAGTTTAGGCCTTACCGAGGGTCTGGTCACCCGGTTTTTTCCAGGTCGCGGGACACAACTCTCCCGTCTGCAGGGCAGTAAGAACACGTAGAATCTCCTCGACATTCCTTCCGATGCCCAGGTCATGCACCAATTGATAACGCAGGATCCCATCCGGGTCGATCAGGAAGGCTCCGCGCAGGGTGATGCCCTTGTCTTCCAGGAGGATTCCATATTCCCGTCCGATGGACTGGGTTATATCGCTCAGGAGCGGATATTGGAGATCGGAGATCCGCTGATCCGCCTGGGTCCATCCGAGGTGGCTGTAGACACTGTCGGTGCTGCCTCCGATAACCTCGCAGTTGAGCTTCTTAAAGCGGTCTACCGCATTGTTGAACTCCACGATTTCCGTAGGACATACAAAAGTGAAGTCGAGTGGATAAAAGAATAGACATACCCACTTACCACGATAATCTTCGAGACTGAGTGTCTTGAACTCACTCCCAGCCAATGCATCAGCCTTGAACAACGGTGCGGGCTTTCCGACCTGCAACATATCTGTCTCTCCTTTCAATGTTGGTTGTCCGTAACGGACACATCCTACCACATCCATATTCAGTGCTCTCTTTTTATCTGAAGGACACGCCTTTGTCAAGAGACACAGTCTAAAGTTATACAGAGTCTACTACTACCCTCTATAATACCTCCCGCGTGATTCATTATGTATTGTTCAGTTGTCAATATGCACTGATATGTATCTGAGTGATACATAATGTTCCACATTAAGAAGCGGATCTCTTGGATGAGATGACCGTCAACTTCTATTTCTTTAAGGTAATTGTATGGAGTGAGATGTAAATCAAGTTGGCATTGACCTTGCCTATATCTGTTGCGACTTCGGAACAGATTGAGGTTAATGAAATGACTCGTTACATCGCCTTCCTTCTCTTCTTCGCCCTTCCAGCGGGAGCTTCCCAATTCTCAAATCTTCAGACTGGCGCAACCTACCTTGTGTTGCTGGATGGCCAGAGCCAGTCTTCCCAAATCGCGACCGATGGACTGGTAACGGTCGATCTTCCCCAGGGCAGCCACACACTCGCCCTGCAGCTGGATGCCAACCCCACCCCGACTCAAACTGAAACCGAAACCCCTACCCCCACCCCAACCGCCACCAAAAATGGCCGCCAGGTAATCGTCGGCAGCTTTGATAAGGGTGGGAAAAAGAATCGTTTCGAAGTGCTCAATACCGCCGGACTGAGCCTGACCGGTACGGTTGAGATCCTGAATGGAGTTACCACCGAAGGGCAGATCAAGACCGCCGACCTGAATGGCGATGGTCAACTCGAGGTTCTGGCCACCGGTTACAATGCCACCAATGGCGTGGTCCTTGAGTACTGGTCAGGCGAGGGCACCCTGCTCAACTCATTGAATATCTTCCCGGCCGATTTCAGCCAGGAGAACTACCTGCTGACCGGTTCGGTGGATGGCGATGAGACGGAAGAGGTTCTGGTGGTTGGACGCGATGGGCAGGGCGCCTACCACATGGTGACTGTAGACTTCCAGGGGGCTCGTAAGGGTGACACCCAGATCCTTCAAACCGGCTACTCCCGCATCGATGACCTGATGGCGGTCGATACCACCGGAACCGGAACCGCCGACCTGGCGCTGCTCGCCCGCAACACCAACAACGCGATCGAATTGAATGTCATCAAGGACCACACAGTTACCACCTCGGTCCTGATCTTCGGAAATGGCTACACAGGCGATGCCAGCATCTTCCGCCTGGATATCAATGGCGATGGCAGCCAGGAGATTGGGGCGGTGTGCCGGAATGCCCAGAGCGATTCCTTCCGCCTGCTGGTACTCTCCGGTGATGGCCAGGTGATGATGAAGCGCAACCTGTTCCCCGGCAAGTTCGAGAGCGAGGCCTCCTTCAGCGCGGCGGACATCGATGGGGATGGCAAGGATGAGATCACGGCGGTCGGACGGATGATCGGCACCGGCTCTCATGTGATCCAGGTAATCGATGATGATGGCAAGCAGCTCATGGCCCGTTCGGTCCTGGATCCCTCCTTCAACAGCCAGAATGCCAGTGTCCTAGCGGATGTGAATGGTGATGGGAAGCTGGACTTCGTGGTGGCCGGCAAGGATGGCGTCTCCGGGACAGCGGCTTACCAGGTGCTTGGCAGCGATGGCAGCCTGATGGGTGGCGGAGTGGTCTTCAATACCCCAGCCAACCCGGCCCTGGCCAGCTCGGATGTGGATGAGGATGGCGAGGAAGAGATCCTGATCATGGGCGAGTTCGAGGATGGCGCTTATGGGCTCGAACTGCGTAAGGGCACCGAGGGTACCGTGAGCTTCTCCACCACCTTCTCCTCGGCTCCGAGTTACTTCAACGCGGGCAACCTGATCTAACAGCGGGTGTTGTACCGGGGCGCTGGCCCCGTTGGGAAAAACGGAAGGCCCGGGTGAACTCGCCCCGGGCCTTCCCTCGTTGTGTACAGATGTTGGAGTAGCCCATGTCGATTCTCGACACCCACGAATCATGACAAAAGAACTGGATATCCGTTGTCAGTTGTTAACCGGTGGCAAGGCAACGGGACTCTATCACTTCCTTTTGGTTCAATGCCGCCGCCCCCGGAACGCAACAGATGGTAATATCACGGCGTACCTCTCCGGGGGCGGCGGCATTGAATAAACACGCGAGATGAAGTCCCGTTGCCTTGCCACCGGCTAACAACTGAATGCCGGGTCATGGAAGCCGGCCAATTTTCATGCTTTGTGGGTGTCGAGAATCGACATGGGCAACTTCGGCGTATCGCTGTTCCAGCCGTTAGATTCCCGCGAGTAGTTCCATCACCCGTTGCCGTTTCGGGAAGCGTGTTCCGGGCAGTTCCACCGCCCCGGCGGAGGTGCAGATTCCCCAGCGCAAGGCGTTCTCCCATTCGCCCTCCAACTCCGTCCAGGCCGTCAGCCAACCGGCCAGGAAAGCATCCCCCGCCCCGACTGTCCCCTGGACCTTGACTTTCGCGCCGGGAACCTTGGCAAAATGACGTTGCGTGGTCCACAACAAAGCTCCATGCGGGCCATCGGTGATAATTAGGTGGCTGGCCAGAGACTCCCGGTTCTGGAGGCTGGCGAAGACCTCATTAAGTGACACCGCGCTCAGACCAAACCAATCATTGAATTCATCCCGGTTGATCTTGATCAGCCAGGGGCTGCACTTCGCGGCCTGGATCAGGGCGGTGCCGGACATATCCACCACCAGACGGCACTCGCGTTCATGCACCTTGGCGGCCACATCGCTCCACCACGAGAAGGGAGTTCCTCGCAGGGTACTCCCTGCCAGCACGACCCAATCCCCCGGTGTGAGTCGTTGCCCCAAACGCTTCAAGAAATCCCGGCAGGCCTGCTCCTCGAAAGGCGCGCCTGGGAAATTGAAGTCAGTCTGGCGGTGCATGGATTCCTCGAAAACCTTGACATTCTGGCGGGTCTCGGCGGAAAGCCAGACTGGTTCGATCTCAACTCCCTGTTCAGTGGCCAGGCTCATCCACCGTTTCCCGCGTTCACCCCCAAGAAACACCCAGGCTACCACCGGCGTCTCTAACTGCCGCAGGGCGATCGAGGCATTCATCCCCTTGCCCGCTGGGTCCTCGATCGGTTCCGCCAAGGCATGAGTTTGTCCCAGGGTAATCCGGTCGAGGCGGATGGTCACATCGATACTGGGATTCAGAGTAATGGTATGGATCAAGATGGTCTCTTTCTGGCTATCGCCCACAAGGCATTTCCACGGCCGAGGAGGTTCAGAAAAACCCCCGCTGATTGTATCCATACCCGGCGGAAAGAGTTATCGGTCGCACTACCACTGAGAGTGTAGATATTCTCCACTTCCAGACCGGATTTCTCGATGACCATACGCAGACTTCTCGCGTTATGAAGGATGCAGTGTTCACCGGGGGCGAGCTGCTCCCACCGTGCGCCCTCCAGCCGGTGACGTATACTATCCACATTGGGGGTCTGGAGGAAAAGATACCCGCCCGGTGTGAGCCAATCCCAGGCCCTCCGGGCAAGGAGGAATGGGTCCGGGAGGTGCTCGATTACATCCAGCGCTACAATCACCCGGTAGGGCTTGAGGCGGAGAACCTCCTCGGCCGTGGATAGTTCATACTGATGGAATGGGATTTCCCGCCCCAACCGTTCCACTCCCCGCGCATGAAGTAGTGGTGCGGGTTCGATTCCCTCAACATCCCATCCCAAATGGTTCAACTCAGAGAGCAAGGCTCCTGTTCCGGCTCCAATCTCCAGTAGGTTTCCGGGGGGAGGTGCATGGTGGCTGATGAGCTCCGCGCGGGACCTTGTGTAGATCTGGCGCGCGGCTTCCTCCTCCACCAACCGAGCCGGCCGGGAGGTGGAGGCCTCGGCCTGATAAGCGTAATTGGGTTCCGTGATTGTCTCGCGGTCCGCCCGGAAGAGGAGTCCACACCCTGTGCAACGTGCGAAAGGGAAGGGGAGGGCATATTGGAGAAGACACTCCGGAGAGTTGCACACGGGGCAAATAATCGTCTGTTGTTCACGCTTTAGCGTGTCTGTTTCTCTCCCCCCTGGTAGAGAGGAGGGAGAACAGAAGCACGCTGATGTGTGAACAACAGACAACCCCCTCCCCCCTTGTGGGGGAGGGTTGGGGTGGGGGGGATGAGTACGTATTAATCTGATGTGAAACCTCAGCGTAACCCCTCCACATACGCCACCACCGAAGTGCCCAGGACATTAATATTATAGCCCCCCTCCAGAATGCTGATGAGAGGACGTGGCCCCGCGAGAGTGCTGAGATCCTCCGCGATGCGGTGAAAGGCTCCCTCATCCAAGGGGAAGTCTCCGAGCGGGTCGAGACGGTGGCTGTCAAACCCCGCTGACACTAGGATCGCATCAGCCCCGAAGTCCGCAATCGCATCGAGTCCCTCCTTGAAGGCATCGAACCACTTCTCCAGCGGGACGCCGCCAGGTAGTGGGAAGTTCAAAGTGGTTTCCAATCCCAAGCCCCGTCCATGCTCATTTTCCAGACCAGTGCCCGGATAGTGGGGAAACTGGTGAAGCGAAAGGAAGAAAACATCTTCACGTTCATAGAAGATATCCTGGGTTCCATTGCCATGGTGGACATCGATATCAATGATGGCCACCTTGCTGATAGTGGGGGAGGTCAAGAGTGCCTCTGTGCTCACGGCCACATTGTTGAACAAGCAGAATCCCATCGAACGGGCGGGGGTGGCATGGTGGCCGGGAGGCCGGACCACGCAAAACACACGTGAGGTCTGTCCGGAGAGGGTGGCCTGAGCCGCCGCCAGACCCGCGCCGGCCGCCTGTGTGGCGACCCGCGCCGACTCCCCCGAGACAATGGTGTCGGGATCGAGGAATCCTCCCCCCCGTGCTGAGGTGGCGAAAACCCGGTCCACCATTTCCTTGCGGTGTACCCGGCACAAGGATTCATGCGTGGCGGGCTCAAAGGGCAGACACAGGCAGGATTTTAGAATATGTGCCTCCTTGAAGGCCTCCTCAATAGATTCGATCCGTTCGGGCCGTTCGGGATGACGTCCGGTGGCGTGATCTTTATAGCACGGGTCATGGATCAAGCCAGGCTGCATCGTTGTTGGAGAACTTCCTTTCAACCGGACATCCACCCGGCACCGGTACTCCGCATGGTAAGAGACAGATCAAAAGCCTGTCCAGAGTGTTTATCTCAAATCGGTCTTTCCCACGCCATGGGGGGAGGTCTAATATCCTAATAGACATTTCCATCTACTCCGCTGTTTTTTTTTGGATTCTCTCATGCGCTATTCTTTTATGAGTTTCTCTTGCCCTGGACTGAGCCTTCGGGAGATGCTCTCCCTGGCGCGCCGTTCAGGATATGACGGAATCGAGCCCCGTCTGGGATCTGGCCACCAGCATGGGGTGGAGGTGGAAACTGATTCCCATCAGCGTGCCGTAATCCGTCAACTGGCCCAGGAGAATGGAATTGCGCTCTGTTGCCTGGCCACCTCCTGCCGGTTCGCCGATCCCGCGATCGCACGGGAGAATCTGGATCTCGCCCACCAGGCGATTGATCTGGCGGGGGATGTCGGAGCTTCTACGATCCGTGTCTTTGGTGGTGCGTTTCCGGAGACCCTCTCGCGTTTCGAGGCCATCCAACAAGTCTCCTCTTCTTTGCTGACCCTTGTGGAGCATGCCCGGGACCGGGAAGTGACTGTCTGCCTGGAAACCCATGATGCCTGGTGTGACCCCGCGCATGTGGCGGAGGTCATGAAACGGGTGGATGACCCTGCCATTGGGGTTAACTGGGATTTTCAGCACCCCATCCGGGCCTGTGGCTGGACTGTGGACCAGGCATATACCACTTTGAAGCCCTGGATTCGTCATGTGCACTTCCATGATGGCACCCTGGAACAGAGTTTTTTGGAGATGAAGCCTATCGGCGAGGGAGTCTACCACCCTGAGCGGGTGGTAGAACTCCTGTTTGCAGACCACTATGAGGGTTTCCTGAGCGGAGAGTGGTTTGAATGGCCAGATTATGAATCCTATCTGCCAAAAGAGGTCTCTGCGATGAGGTTATTGGAAAAGAAGCCATCTACTAGAAAGAGATAGTGTCAAAAAAAATGACTTACTCTTTTTGATCGCGGTTAATCAGCCAGTATTCGTAAAATCGTGCGAGATGTACACGTCTTGATATCCATGAATGCAATTGAAAGGGATGAAAAACTGATTTAATAAACAGTGGATAGGTAAGCTAACAATAATGTCTTGATGATAATCGACTTGTGAGAGATTCAGTCTTGACAAAGGGCAAAAGTAGCTCCATGATGCTCATCATAGACTGAGTGAGATGGAAATGAACTTCAGTTTCTAGTGGTTTCTGGGAACTTGGTTTTTACCATCCACGGAAATGATCGAGGAAGAAGAAAATGTTAGGTTCAGACGCGATCATCGAGGCACTCCGTAGAGAGAATGTCGAATATGCTTTCGGCATTCCGGGCGGGTCCATCATACCGGTCTACGATTCATTACTCGAATCGAAGACCAAGCTGATCTTGACGCGCCACGAGCAGGGCGCCTGTCACATGGCCGATGGCTATGCGCGTGCGACAGGTAAACCGGGGGTGGTTATCGTAACCAGCGGCCCCGGGGCGACTAATACGGTCACCGGATTGTTGACCGCTCACATGGATTCAGTGCCATTGGTGGTCATCTCGGGTCAGATGATTACTCCCATGCTGGGTAAAGATGGCTTCCAGGAGGCGGATATCTTTGGGATTACCATCCCGGTGGTAAAGCACTCCTATCTGCTCCGGGATCCGAATGATGTCCCACGGGTGATGAAGGAGGCCTTCACCATCTGCCAGACAGGGCGTCCTGGGCCGGTGCTGATTGATGTCCCCAAGGATGTGGCTGCGAAGGAATGCACCGCTCCGTTCCCGGATAAGCTGGATCTGCCAGGTTACCGCTACCCCTCCATGTGTGATATGAGGGACATCTACAAGGCGGCGGAGTTGATCGAGGATTCCAAGCGTCCGCTCTTGGTTGTCGGCCATGGTGTGGTGATCTCCAAGGCCGCCAAGGTGTTCAAGGCCTTTGCCGAGAAACTCCATGCCCCAGTGGCCAATACCTTGCTGGGCAAGGGAGGCTTCCCCGAGACACATGACCTTTCGGTGGGTATGTTGGGGATGCACGGTACCGCCTATGCCAATAAGGCGGTGGTGGATTGCGATCTGATTATGTCCATCGGTGGGCGCTGGGATGACCGTATCACTGGAAAACTCAGCGAGTTCTGCCCCAACGCCAAGAAAATCCATCTTGACATTGACCCAGCCGAGTTCGGGAAGATTGTCCAGCCGGATGTTTGCCTGGCGGGAGATGCCCGTCTCATTCTCGAGGAGCTGGTGAAGCATGTTCACACCTTGGATACCAAGGAGTGGCTTGATCGGATTAATGGGTGGAAGAAGATGTTCCCGCTCAAGTATCCAAGAAGGGGTGGCCTGCATCTACAGTTTGTGATCGACATGCTTTACCAGTTGACCGGTGGTAAGGCGATTGTGACCACGGATGTCGGTCAGCACCAGATGTGGGCGGCCCAGTTTTATCGTACCTCGTCCGACAATCAATGGCTTTCGAGTGGTGGAGCTGGCACCATGGGATTTGGCTTCCCCGCGGCAATTGGCGCTCAGTTTGGACGTCCGAATGAACAGGTCTGGGCGATTGTCGGCGATGGTGGTTTCCAGATGACACTCGCGGAAATGGCGATTGCCGTCACCCATAAACTTCCGGTCAAGATCTTGATCTCCAACAACTCCTATCTGGGCATGGTCCGTCAGTGGCAGGAGCTCTTCTTCGATAACCGTCTCTCCGGTGTCGATCTGCAGGGTAACCCGGACTTTGTGAAGCTGGCCGAGGCCTATGGCGCCAAGGGATTCCGCATCCGCCGGATTGGAGATATCAAACGAGTCTTGACCCAGGCGATCAATTATAATGATGGACCGTGCATCGTGGATGCCGTGGTCGAGAAAGAAGGGAATGTTTTCCCGATGATTCCCGCGGGAGCGCCGATCCGGGATATGTTGATTGAGGCTCCTAAACACAAGATGGCCAAGCCGGAAGGGACTACCTGAGATGGAAACGATAAGCACAAGCAATGGTAAACATACAATCAGCGTTTATGTGCATGACCGTCCCGGAGTACTGAGCCGGGTGGCGCAGGTCTTCGCCCGGCGGGCGTATAACATTGACTCGTTAGTGGTGAGCTCCTCCCACTATGAGGGTTTCTCCCGCATGACCATCGTGAGCAAGGGTGACCCTGCTGTCCTGGACCAGATCATCAAGCAGTTGGATAAGCTGGTGGATGTGGTCCGGGTGGCCGAACATACCGGCGAAGACTCAGTGGTCCGGGAACTGGCTCTGTTCAAGATCAAGGCTGATGTCGCCAACCGGACCGAGATCCTGCAAATTGTCGATGTCTTCCGTGCCAAAACCGTGGACATCGGCGATGAGAGCCTGATCGTGGAGATCACTGGCGACTCGGAGAAACTCGATGCGATGGAACGGATGCTGAATAAGTATGGCATCATCGAGATGATCCGTTCAGGAAAACTGATCATTGCACGGGGCAAAGAACTAACCTGAGGTGGAGAAATCCATCCCTTGCTGACAGCCGGAGGCGGTGCGGCCCGCCTCCGGTTGGTTGAAAACAATTTCCATACCTTCCAAATTGGTTATAGACAGCCTTTGCTTGTGCCCGGTATACTTAGAATACCCTAGGGAAGGAAGGCTGAATCTCCAATGCCCAAGGTTCAATATACCCGTGCCTGCGCATCGGCATTCACTTTAATCGAGCTCCTCATCGTCATTGCCATTATTCTGATCCTGATCAGTATCGCTTTGCCCAACTTTCTGGAGGCTCAAATGAGGGCCAAGGTGGTGCGTGAAAGCTCCGACATGAAGAGCCTGGCCACCGCCATCGAGTCGCTCCGGCTGGAGCGTGGAATCTTGTTGGTCGACTATTGGGATGATGACAATCCCGCCATCATTAAGGCCCGTTTCAAGGGAAGTTCCAGTCCGGCCTTTTCAGCCTGCTGCAGCTGGCACCGTGGAGACTGGAGAGGGGGAACCACCGGCCTCTTCACCCCACTCACCACCCCGGTGAGGTACATGACCAAGGTTCCGCCAGATCCATTCTATATGGAGGGTGACAAAGAACTAATTAAGGAAGACATCCTCAAGCCAGTCTCTTACATGTACATCGACCGTGAGGCCGCGGACAAGAAAATGGGATCGGATGAATATTGTGGAACCTTCGGGTGTTGGCGCCCGAATGGGGTTGACTGCTCTCCTGCTGACCGGATGGTGGCTCCGATCCGTCAGGATGCTTTTATCTTGATTGGGTATGGCCCCGATGCACTGCGGGCATCGCCGTACACTGTCCCTTACAGCCCAACCAATGGATCGAAAAGCTACGGCGACATCCTTTATCGTTCTGACCAACAATTCGTGGCTCGGTAACGCCCACCCGGAATCACTTTAGGCCTGTTCCGCGTAGACCGTCGGATCCTCGATCCCTGCCTCTATGAAACCCTTCTTGCGTAGAAGGCAAGAGTCGCAGTGTCCGCAATGGAGTTCTGGTGAGGGCGGGTCGTAGCAGGAGCGTGTTAGGCTGTAGTCTACACTCAAGGCAGTACCGGTCTGGATAATCTCTGCTTTGGAAAGGAACTGAAGCGGGGCACGGATCTGGAGTGGCTGAGCCCCTTCCACACCCGCCTTGGTTCCCAGCCGGGCCACTTCCTGAAAGGCCTGGATGAACTCCGGACGGCAATCCGGATAACCTGAGTAATCCAGCGCGTTGACTCCGATCCAGATCTCTCCCGCACCCAACACCTCTGCCCAGGCCAAGGCGAGAGCAAGAAACACCGTGTTGCGCGCGGGGACATAGGTGATGGGAATGCCGTGGGACATCTCCTCGCCAGTACGGTCTTTAGGAACCGCGATCTCCGAGGTCAGCGCCGATCCACCCCAACGGTTAAGCAGCACATCCAGGATGAGGTGCTCGCTTGCTCCGAGCGCCCGCGCAATCGCGGCGGCGGCTTCGAGTTCATGAATATGGCGCTGGCCATACCGGAAGGAGAGAGCATGGCACTCCCGCTTTTCCTGCTTGGCAAGTGCGAGAGCGGTGGCCGAATCCAGGCCACCCGAAAGAAGAACAACGGCTTTCAATGAAGGCTCCTTATTGAACACCTCCCCCCCCACCCCAACCCTCCCCCGCAAGGGGGGAGGAGAAAAAGGTCCGCTCCCTCCCCCCTTGCGGGGGAGGGTTGGGGTGGGGGGGGCTATACACCCTTTCGTGTGGGTTCCCAGATATACTTGTGCATCTGCAACTGGAAACGCACGGGCAACTTGTCCTCGAGTATCCATCGCACCAACTCCGCGCTTTCGATCTCACCGAAGACAGGGGCGAAGAGCACGGAGTGAATCTGCTTCTCAAGGCCATACTCACGGACCACATCCCGGGCCCATTCATAATCGGCCTTGCTGGCGATGACAAATTTAACTTCATCATGGGAGTTGAGATAGGCGAGGTTGCTCCACAGGTTTCTCTCCACTTCGCCCGATCCAGGGCACTTCAGGTCCATAATACGGATGACACCCTGGGGGAGCGTATCTATGGGAAGGGATCCGCCGGTCTCGATCAGGACTGTCTTGCCACTGTCCAGGAGTGCCTGGCAGAGAAGGGAACAGTCCGCTTGGGCGAGTGGCTCTCCACCGGTGACCTCGGCCAGGCTAAGGCCGGAGGTTTCAACCGCCGCGAGGATCTCAGGAATAGCGGTCCGGCTGCCGCCACGGAAAGCATACGCCGTGTCGCACCAACGGCACCGCAACGGGCAACCGGTCAGACGGATGAAGAAGCAGGGTAACCCTGCCCAGGTGCTCTCCCCCTGGATGGAGGAAAACATCTCCGTGATGAGCAAGCTGGGTTCATCCATTCACCTTCCCCAGGCAATACTTCTTCTTCCCCACACGCAATACCAGCAGGCCCCCATCCAGGAGCTGGTCTGGAGTGATCTTTTCATCGCCCCCGGCCTTACGGTTGTTGATATAAACTCCGCCGCCCTGGATGAGACGGCGTGCCTCGCCCTTGGAAGCGGCTAGACCACTCTCCGCGAGTGCATCGACCAGGGTGAGTCCCTCATTCACACGGCTCTGCTCCAGAGCGAAGGAGGGAACCTCCGAAAACACATCCAAAATAGTGCCCGCCGCCAAACCCGCCAGGTCCCCACCGAAGAGGGCCTCGCTGGCCCGGATCGCGGCTTTGGCATCTTCTTCGCCATGCACCAGGCAGGTGATTTCCCAAGCCAGATGCTTTTGCGCCTCGCGGGCTTCGGGTTTCTCTTTCGTCAGGCGCTCGAGGTCTTCGATCTCATCTAGGGGCAAGAAGGTGAATATCCGTAAGAAGCGTCCCACATCCGCATCCTCGGTGCGGATCCAGTATTGGTAGAATTGGTAAGGGCTGGTGCGATCGGCGGTCAGCCAGATCGCCCCCTGTTCCGACTTGCCGAACTTCTGGCCGGTGGCGGTAGTCAGCAGCGGGCAGACCAAGCCATAGGTCTGCTCACCGCCCAGACGGCGGATCAGGTCGGTCCCCGCCGTGATGTTGCCCCACTGGTCGCTGCCGCCAACCTGTGCATCACAACCATAATGAGTGTGGAGGTAGTGGAAGTCATAGGCCTGGAGCAGCTGATAGGAGAACTCAGTGAAGGACATCCCCGCGCCGGAATCGATGCGGGTTTTCACTGAATCGCGCGCCAGCATCTCGGTGATACGCACATGCTTGCCGACATCGCGGATAAAATCGAGGAAGGTGATGGGCCCCATCCAGTCATGGTTGTTCACAATCGTGGCCGCGGTTGGACCCTCGAACTTGAGGAACTTCGCGAGGACCTTCTTGATCCCCGCGACATTGGCCTCGACCATCTCATGGGTCTGGAGTTTACGCTCATCCTTCTTGCCGCTGGGGTCTCCGATCAACCCGGTGGCACCCCCCACCAACGCGATTGGCTTGTGTCCCGCGCGTTGGAAATGCGACAGGGCCAGAATCGCCACCAGATTCCCCGCGTGCAGACTGTCCGCTGTCGGATCAAAGCCACAATAGACCGTCAGTTGCTTCTCTTCAGAAAGTCTTCCGAGCACGGGATCGGTGATCCGCTCGATGAATCCACGTTCTTGTAAGGTTTCGACGACGTTTGACATTGCTTTCTCTTTTTTTTGCATGTTGTTCACGCTTTAGCGTGTGGGCTTACCCCGTTTATAAAATCTTTTACGTACCCCGCACGCTGAAGCGTGAACAACAAACGAGGACACGCTGAAGCGTGAACAACATACGGGCCTATATTTGTGCTTGTAGATCCTTCAACGTTTCCCTCTGCTTGTTTAGCAGTTCACGGATGCCACCCTCCGCGAGGGAGAGCATCATGTCCATATCGGCTTTGGAGAAGGGAACTGTTTCGGCGGTTCCCTGGACCTCCACGAATTTGCCCGACTCGGTCATGACCACATTCATGTCCACCTCGGCGGTGCTGTCCTCGGCGTAGCAAAGATCCACCAGGGCTTCACCACCCACCTTGCCGACACTGACCGCCGCAAGGAGCTCCCGGATGGGCCACCTCCTGAAGACTCCCGCCGTGGCCATCAGGTGACAGGCCTCCCAATAGGCCACCATTGCGCCAGTTACCGCCGCGGTGCGTGTACCGCCATCGGCCTGGATGACATCACAGTCGATGTTCACCATGCGGTTGCCGAGAGCCTCGAAATCGGTGACCGCGCGGATGGACCTTCCGATCAAACGTTGGATCTCGGCGGTGCGTCCCTTGGGACGGTTGATCTCGCGTGAAATGCGGGTCTTCGAGGACTTGGGGAGCATCGCATACTCAGCGGTTACCCAGCCTGAGCTGTCAGTCTTCCAGCTGGGGAGCGTGTCTTGGAAACTCGCGGTGCAGAGCACCTTGGTTTTTCCGAACTCGATCCAGCAGGAACCCTCGGCGGTCTCCAGGAAGCCCACCGTCATCTTGACCGGGCGGATCTCCCCCGGCTTACGTCCATCGTAACGATCAGTCATGAAATCTCCATTTCAATTGTGCTCAAACACGCACCCCCCCACCCCGGCTCTCCCCCGCAAGTGGGGAGGGGGCAAAAACACATTAAAGTGTGAACTCCAAACAACTCCCTCCCCACTTGCGGGGGAGAGCCGGGGTGGGGGGGGATATGTCTACTAAGTTCATCGCTGGAACGAGAATCCCTTCTCGCTCCAGCGGTAGTTTACCCCACAAACTCCAGATCTACCGGGTTGGGCAACAGCCCTTTCTCATATCCCGCGCGTAAGAGTGTCCGGATCGCTTCCCGTCCACGTTCTCCGTAATCGAGTGTCCAGTGATTGACATACATGCCCACGAACTTGTCGGCAAGGGGGGTCTCCATATCGCGCGCCCATTGAAGGGCGTGCTGGACCGCCTCAGCGCGGTGGTCGAGGCTGTACTGGATAGACTCATGCAGCAGGTCCGAGACCTCGTGCATCACCTGGGGACCAAGGGCTTTGCGGATTGCATTAGCCCCCAAGGGCAGCGGAAAACCCGTCTCTTGTTGCCACCAGACTCCCAGGTCTACCACACGGTGGAGGCCACGCTCCATCCAGGTCAACTGCCCCTCATGGATGATCAGGCCGGCCTCCGACTTGCCACTCTCCACATGCTCGAAGATCTGGTCGAAGGGCACCACCTCATAATTGAACTTGCCGATACACAGACCCAGCGCCAAGAAGGCGGTGGTCATCTCGCCAGGGACCGAGATCCGTAGATGGGGAAGATCTTGAAGCGTGTAGGGTTTCCCCGCCACCACCAGTGGTCCATAGCCATCCCCCATGCTCGATCCATTGGGCAAGAGGGCATACTTGTCCAGCACACTGGCATAAGCATGGACCGAGATGGCGGTGATATCGAGTTCACCGCGCAGAGCACGGCGGTTAAGAGTCTCGATATCCTGCAGGATGTGCTCGAGTTCATAACCATGGCGGTCGATCTTATCCTTCGCCAGGGCATAGAACATGAAAGCATCATCCGGATCCGGGCTGTGTCCCAGGGTCAGTTTCATGGTTTACTTGCCAAACCCCTTTACTTGTAGAGCTCCGTGCCATCTCCCGCGCTACTGGAGGCTTCCACGGCGCCCTCGATATGGGCGGTTCCCTTATAACGGTTATGCGCTAGGATCGGTTTGCCAGCGCCTACGTTTACCTTAATGTGCTTCTGATCGAGTGCGAAGTTGCAATCGGTTACGGTCAGTTCACCGCCTTTACACTCCACCGCCGGCAGCGAGCTATTCCATTCCCGGAAATTGCATTGGTTTAATGAAACCAGTCCATTTCCCTGCTGGTAGACACACTGTTTGGTTGGTCCCCAGAAGGAGCAATTCGAGAGTTGAACTACACCCGTGAATCCAGCCGTGGTGTAAATCTCGATCGGGTTCGATCCCGCGAAGGCTACGAATTGGCCGTTGGTGATCAACAGTCCAGGGGGTTGAGTCCTTTCCACCCACACACAGAACTGTCCCCCATCCGCCCCGATACCGAGGAAGTTTCCATTACAGCTTCCTGTACCCAGGTCTACGAATTTGTAGCAGGTCTTGAAACCCCAGGCAAACGTGTTGAACACATATTCCCAGTCACTGCGGGCAAAGATAAACACATCCAGGTTGGTGTTGACATAGTTCACCAGCTTATTCCAGCCATCACCGGGAAACCCGGAGTAGCCGGGAGCGGACTTGGCGCGCGCCCAGTAATGGGGGTTGAAGTGGACATTCTCGATGCGTCCGATATCGGTGCAGTTGTCCACGATGATACCCTGCTTGAGAACACACCCACGCACATAACGGATGGTGTGAAGCTCATGTACTGGGGAGAAGTCGATCCCCTGATAAGCATTCACCAGGGTGACATTGTCCACCGTGCATTCCATGCCACTGCCACGGATCGCATAGGGATAGGCCTTGATGCTGTTTACATCCTGTTCGGGGTAAAAGATCTTCAGGCCACGTACCGCGCTACTGGGAGAGAGGGTGATCAGCGCCGTCCCATCGGCATCGCCCTCGCCTGAAACCGCGAAAAGCGCGCTGCCCCAGGTCTGGTCTTCATGATGAGGGCTGTCCCAGATGCCCTGAAACGTGACACCCGCTGGCACAGTCAGGTTCCCCTCGATGCGGTAATAACCCGCTGGGAGTAGGACTACACCTCCCTGTTGGAGTCCTGCCTTATTAAGAGCATTCTGGATAGCCGCCGTGTCATCGGTGGTTCCATCCCCCACCGCGCCCTCCTCACGGCAATCGACTGAGAAGGTGACTTGCCCATATCCAACACCAGTGAAAAGCATGGATAACACGAGCACGAGAAAAATCACTATTTTCCACAGAGTCATTGTTGCGACCCTCCTTGTAGGGTATAAGCCTAGACGACCCTGGGATGGGCCGCAACCTACAACTACGATCCAGATATCGTACGATAAATCAACTTTGACATGTGTGCAGGATTCCACTACATTGGCAGTGAAGTGTTCTCGCCGCCACTCTCGCCATTTATGTAATATAAACTAGAGGGAGCTGGTTTCCATGTTGTCCGACCTGTCGATTCGAAACTTTGTCTTGATCGATTCCGCTGATCTCAAGTTGCAGAAAGGGCTCAATGTCATCACCGGGGAAACCGGCGCGGGCAAGACGATTGTCATGGATGCCCTCTCGATGGTCCTAGGAGAACGCTCCTCCAGCGACTCAATCCGCCAAGGACAGGATCAAGCCATGGTCGAGGCGGTCTTCGAACTCGACCCCGGCAGCCCTGGATACAAGCGATTGGCCACCTTCCTTGAAGAGTCCGGCTTGGAGATCGATGACTCCCTGATCCTCAAGAGAACCCTCAACCGTGCCGGCAAGAACCGTTGTTTTGTCAACAACTCCACGACCACCCTGTCAACCCTGAATGAGATTGGTGGCCTGTTGGTTGATCTGCATGGCCAGCATGACCACCAAACCTTGCTCGATCCGAAGAATTACCTGGGGATTCTGGATGATTTTGGTGATCTATCCGAGGATACCGGCCATCTGAAGCACACCTATGAAGAATGGCGCGAGACTCACCAGCGTCAACAGGACCTCATCACTCAAGAACGCGAACGGCACCGTCTTCTAGACCAGCTCAAGTTTCAAATCGGTGAGATCGAGGAGGCTACACTCCGTCCCGGCGAGGAGGAGGAGCTCGGCGCCGAGAGACGGAGGTTGCGGAACTTCGAGTCACTCAATGAGCACTCGGCGGCGGTGTTGGGGCTGCTCGAGGGGGCTGATGAGGATACCCTGGGAATCCTGCGTGCGATTGGACAGGTGCAATCCCGTCTGGAGGACATGGCGCAACGTGACCCAGATATCGCGGCGGCCAGGAACCATGCCGAGAGCGCGGGATATGCGTTGGAGGAGCTGGTCACTACAGTCCGCACCTATCATGAATCGTTAGAGTTCCAGCCTGGGCGGCTGGATGAGATCGAGGCACGGTTGCACCTCATCCATAACCTGAAGCGCAAGTATGGGAACTCCATCGAAGAAGTGCTCTCCTTCTTGGGTGAGTCCAAGACCGAGTTGGACCGTCTGGAGAACTTCGAGGAAGAACGCTCGAACATCGAGAGGAAGTTACAACAGCTGACGATGGGGCTGGGTAAACAGGCTACTGAGCTTTCCAAGAAACGCCGCAAGGTGGCCAAGCAAATCAGTGGTGAGATTACCCTGGAACTACGTCAACTCGGGATGCCCGCCGCGCGTTTCGAAGCTGAGGTGGCTATGATCGATCCCGCCTCCGCTCCGAATGTGCTGCGGATGAACTATCCGCAGGATGATGAATCGCCCATCACCAGCACCGGCTGGGATGTGGTTTTCTTCCGGATCTCCACCAATCCCGGTGAACCTCTCAAGACCCTCAAACAGGTGGCCTCTGGAGGTGAAATTTCCCGGGTTATGCTCGCGATCAAGGCAGTCCTTGCGCGTGTGGATGGGGTGGATGTGCTGGTCTTCGATGAGATTGATTCGGGGATTGGCGGAAAGACCGCCCATGTGGTGGGTGGTAAGATCAAGGCGCTCTCATCTGAACGCCAGGTCTTGTGCATCACCCACCTGGCCCCCATCGCCTCCAAGGGTGATCACCATCTACGCATCGAGAAGGAGACGGATGGCCAGAAGACCACGGTCCGGATCTCACCCCTGGAGGGGCCAGCCCGGGCTGAGGAGTTAGCCCGCATGATGGGCGCTGATGCCAGCGAGGGCAGCCTGCGCCTAGCCGAGGAGATGCTTCAACAAGCGGCGAAATAATCCCCCTTTTCCCTTTCATGGCTGGCGTGTGAAGGGCTTAAACACCAAGAGAAGTCTTTGTTCCCCGCATCCATCCCAGCATGGCCGCCAATGCCGTGCCCACATTGAGCGACTCCACCCCATGGGCCATCGGGAGACCGATCCGTTGGGATCTTTTGGCTTCGAACCAGGCCGGGGAAGCTCCATGAGCTTCATTCCCCAGAACCAGAGCTAATGGAGTGGGAATCTTGGTCTCCTTGAAGAGAGGCTCCCCGGTCGCGTCCGCTATCCAGATGGCATAGCCCGCTGACATCAAGATCCGGATCGCTTTACTCGTTTCGATCCCTTTCCAGACAGGGATCCGGAAAACGGCTCCCGCTGAAGCCCGTACCACCTTGGGATTCCAGAGATCCGCGCATCCCGGGGTGAGCAGGAGGCCCTCTGCACCCAGCCCCGCCGCGACACGGATCGAGGTGCCCACATTGCCAGGGTCCTGGACTCCATCGAGGATGATTATGAGTGGCAAGCCAGATTCCAACAGAGAGAGCTCAGGCATGGCAGGTTGATCGAACTCACCGAGTACGCCTTGTGGACTCTGGGTGCCGCATAACCGGTCGAAGTCACTCCGCTCCATTACAGCCATGGTGGCTGGGGAGAGCGGAAGGAGCATCGCACGCAGTTCCTCCTCGACTGGGGCAGGGAAATCATCCGCGAAGATTAGGGCATGGCAGCGCATACCGGCTGATAGGCACTCCCTGACCACTTTGGTTCCCTCGGCCGGGAAGCGTCCGCTCTCCTCGCGTCCTTTGTGGGATTGGAGTTTGCGGATCCGGCTGATGAGGGCTTTTGAGGCTGGTTGAAGGGGTTGCATGGTGGTAGTGGAAGTCTGGTTGACTCTATCGTTATAGATTGGGCACACATGGTTTCTCCCCCCCCAACCCTCCCCCGCCAGGGGGGAGGGGACAAAAGCACGCTAAAGCGTGAACAACATACAACTCCCTCCCCCCTTGCGGGGGAGGGTTGGGGGGGGAATGGAAACCGCTATATCATTCCCCAAACTGCTTTATAGTCTATCTGGCTTGAAAAGAAAGGTTGCCCCTCCTGATGGCACTTATTGCCCTGATCTCGATGTATGACACCGTGGCACTCGGTATCCGCTATCTGTCGGCATACCTTAAACAACACGGCCATGAGGTTACTGTCATTTACCTCAAGCAGTATGAGGTAATGATGAAGGCGGACTTTCCCCCGGAGCCGGTGATCGATGAGGTCAATGTGGGTCTCTGCTCGCGTGGGGAGATTGCTTACTGTTATCCGAGACGGGTTTCCGAAACCGAGTGGAGACTTCTTATCGATCTGATCCGTGAGCGCAAGTGTGACTTGGTTGGGATCAGCCTGACCTCTAAGTTCATCAACACGGCGCGTGAGGTGACCGCAAAGGTTCATGAGGAACTCGGGCTTAAGGTGATCTGGGGCGGGGTCGAACCGACCATCAACCCGGAGTTTGACATTCAGTTCGCGGACTATCTCTGTATTGGGGAGGGGGAGGAACCGCTCGCGGAGTTCGCCGCGGCCTGGGATAGGGGGGGAGATCTCACCAGCATCCAGAACATCTGGGCCAAAGAGAACGGGAAGGTCTTCCGGAATAGTCTTCGTCCCCTTCTCCAGGACCTGGATTGCTTGCCTTTGCCAGATTTCGAACCGGAGGGTAAGTTCGAGATTTGTTTGGATGGCCTCCACCCCCGCGTGGACCGTGACTGCTGGGATGATTTCCTTTTCAGCACCTCGCGCGGCTGCCCATACCGGTGCTCTTACTGCATTCATCACTTGTTGCATGACATGTACAAGGGACAGCGCTATGTCCGCCGTCACAGCATGGAGTATACCCTGGAGATCCTTAAGACCGCCAAAACGCGTTATCACGTCAAGAAAATCCACTTCTGGGATGACATTTTCTCAATCCACAAGGAGTGGCTTCGCGGCTTCTTGCCGCGTTACAAAGACGAAATCGGGCTGCCCTACTGGGCTTATGTCTACCCTCAGCAGTGTGATAAGAACATCTGCGCGCTGCTCAAGAGCGCGGGGGAGGTGGAGGTCCGCATGGGGGTTCAAAGCGGTAGCGAGGAGGTCCTGCGTAACCAGTATGGACGTCCCGCGCCACGCCAGATGGTTTTGGAGGCCGCGCGGAACTTGACCGAAGCGGGTATCAATTACTCCATCGACATCATCACCAACAACCCACTCGAGAACGAGGAGGACTGCCAGAAGACTCTCGACCTGTTATTGGCCATGCCACAACCGGTCAAGATTGGCAGTGACACCCTCAGTTATATGTCCTTTTTCCCGAATTATGAGATAACCCGTCTCTATGAGGAAACCAAGGAATCCCATCCCTTCGATGAGAAGCGCTATGCCTTCTACAACCGTCTCTACCTCCTCGCGCAATATCGTTCCCCAGGATTGGTGCGTAAGCTGGCTGCTTCAAGATATCTCCGGAATCACCCAGAGAAACTCCAGTTCTTCTTTCCTGGTCAGGCCCCCTATGGGGTGCAGCTCCTCCAGAGGACAATTCCGCAAGGGCTCCGTGACAAGGCCAAAAAGTCTCTTGCCCCCATATTCGGGGGAAAAATGGAGTGAGTACCACGTGTCATCCACATTCAACACGCTTATACTATGAGTATGAAGTTTTTTGGTGTTGGAGAGTAGAAAGGCTTTTCCGTATAATCCGCCCATACACGGAAGGAGTTCGCAATGCGTACCATCTTCACCGTCCTTAAAATCACCCTTCTAACCCTCGTCGCCGCTGTGACCGTTCAAGCCCAACCCGCCAATCCCCCGAAGCTGACCGCGCTGGTCATCGAAGCAGCCGGAAAAGCGATCTTTTTCAAGGAGGGTTCTACCGAGCGAGCCCAGGTTCAGGTAAAGAAAACCAGGCTGGAGGAGGGATACATCATCCTTACGGGTGGGAAGTCCAGTGTGAAGTTGTTGATTGAAGGCAAGACAGGACCCACGGGGGGTGAGGAACCAGCACAGACCACAGTTGAAATCAAGGAGCGTTCGCGGGTGAAGTTGGCGGAGCTCTTCGCGGATCTTGCCAGTGGGGGGGAGAAGATTGGTATCGGTGTTTCAGAGGGACAGGTGATCGCGAATGTCCGCAAAATCGATCCCACTTCGGAGCGCTTCGAGGTTCAGACCCCGACGGCGGTGGCTGCGGTTCGTGGCACCAAGTTCAGTGCCAATGTGGAGAAAACGGGACAAATGAAACCGAAGGTGAAGTTCCGCGTCTATCGCGGGAAGATCGATATCTTCGATCCCAAGACCAGAAAACACCGGAGGTTACTGGATGAGGGCGACACCCTCGATATCGAACCGAGTGGAACCTTCATTCAAGGATCCATGGGCGGCACAAGCCAGACTGGCCAGGCGGGTGGAATTCAAGGTGGACCAGGTATGAGTGGTCCAGGCGGCCCTGGAGGTCAATTCGCTCCCGGTGAACATGGCGATGAAAATGATGAAGACAGCGACACGGGCACCTTCCCAGAGCGCTCGGATAACGAGAACGATGATACAGGCGGTGGGCCCCGGTAACAGGGGAGGGTATATCCGTCGCACTCGGGTATGCAGCGGAGGTTCTCCGGGAATGGCGGTATGAGGCTGTCGATAACCAGCAAGCGTTAATTATGAACCATGCTGGAAGAGAGAAGGTACGGAATCCGTCTATTCCCTTCCCATGGGGGTGAGTACACTTTTTGTAGATACTAGAGATACACCATCCAGGACAGGAGGTGAAAAGGGATGCTTCATATCCCCAAGAAGATTTTGTTGGATGAAGATAACAAGCCCGTGGCGGTGCAAATCGAATATACGGACTGGCTGGAGATTGAAAGAGAAATTGGTGGTCCTGAAACTGGATTAAAGATTGTTGATCTTTCTCCGTTCGTGGGTATTCTTAACCTGACTGAGGATCCAGTTGAATTTCAACGCAGAATTCGGGATGAATGGCCGTGAAAGTAGTCCTGGATACGAATGCCATTCTTTATATTTTGAGTGGCCGTGCGTTGTTGTTGGCGCCTAATTGTTATTATTGTGTCTCGGTGATATCAGAAATTGAGTTATTATCATACTGGAATATTGCAAAGGAGGAAGAAGACAGAATACGCACTTTTTTATCAACAGTTAATCTCTTGGGTCTTTCCTCGTCGATCCGAAGGGCCGCGATTCACCTTCGACAGACATCCCGTCTACGTGTCCCCGATGCCATTATTGTGGGAAGTGCGTTGGTTCTTGATGCGGAGCTTTGGACTAATGATGCCAAACTCCTTCAAATCCCCGGAATTCAAGCCCGGTCATTGCCACCACTGGGTTCCTGAAAAAAAACTGATTGAACCTTTCCCCCCTCTCGCACGACTCTACTTGTTGAAAGCGGGTTGAATCCCTTGCGCTCCAGTAAAGAGTCCATTCAAAACGAGTTGTTGGTCCTGCGTTGCCGGCGGGGTGACAATGCGGCCATGGAGGAGCTGATACACCTGTGGGAGGGACGGCTGTTCTATTACATCCGCCGCCTGGTCAGCCAGGAGAGCGATGCCTGGGATACCCTCCAGGAGACCTGGGTCAGTGTACTTCGTGGCATCAACAGATTGCGTGACCCCAAGGCGTTGTCACCATGGTTGTACCGCACCGCCCGTAACCAGGCGATGAACCTGTTGCGTAAGCGTTACCGGGAGAGAGACCTCTTCCCTGAGGAGGCCGATCCGGATGACATCGCCTGTGAAGAGGAGGGTGGATTCGAAAATGCCGAACGGGTCCACTTTGCCCTAGACCAGATCCCCCTTCACCACCGCGAGGTGTTGACCCTGCATTTCCTTGAGGATCTCTCCCTGGAACAGATCGCCGAGGTGTTGGGGATTCCCGAGGGGACAGTCAAATCACGGTTACATCATGCCAAGCGCGCGTTACGCGAGATCCTGGAGAAGGAGGACCGCATCTATGACTGAGAAACAATTGGGACTTCGCGAACAGCTGGTATGTTTGGAACACACCAACCCAGACCTTCGTAAACGATATGAAAAGGAGATATCCGAGATGTTGACGCAAGAACTCAAAGGGATGAGGAAATGGAGCCTAGTGGCAACCGGTTTGCTCTCGGTGGGCTTGGGAGGAACTTTCACAACAGTTGCTGTAATTGGAGAGGGGCTGCCCCCCCTGATTCGTATTGGCTTCGCGATTGGGGCGGCCTTCAGCCTCGCTTGGGTGGGGATGGCGGTGTGGATTCTGAAAGGTGGTGTGCACAAGAGCAGACAGCACCCCACCTGGATGGCCAACTGGGCTTGGGGTGTGACACTCAGTATGATGATCATCTTCATGATGCAAGCGGGGAAAGAGCCTGACTCGGTCAGGTCTGTGTTCATGGTGCTGAGCGGGTTGGTCTATCTGCTGATGGGTGCGTTGTTCCTGATCCGGAATTGCATCGAACAGGCAGAACTCCGGACTCGTGAGAAACTTCTGGAGATCGAACTGCGGTTGGCGGAGATTGAGGAACGCAATGGAGCCCGTGGATAAAAGGAGACTCTTGGGAATAAAATGATCCCGTATGGAGTCACGCTTTAGCCTGCCGGTGCAACCTAAAGGTTGAACTCCAAACGAGGGCAACCCAAAGGTTGAACTCCAAACGGAGGAGAAAGGGAAACCATGCCCCGGTATGTGACATCTCTGGATGGCATCACCCCCGAGGATCTGGAGGGCTTCTTTGTAGATTGGGGCCGTCCCCCATCCATGGAGGAACATTATGAGATACTGAAGAACAGTAGCCATATTGTCTTGGCGTTGGATGAAAGTGGGCGGGTGATTGGACGGATCAACGCCCTCAGTGATGGGATTTGCTGTGCCTTCATCCCCCTCTTGGAGGTGCTCCCCCAATTTCAGCGTTCCGGGATTGGCTCCGAGCTCCTACGGAGGATGCTTGAAACTCTGACTGTTCCGCATGTGGATCTAGTTTGTGATCCACCCTTACAGGCCTTCTATGAACGCTTTGGGATGCTCCGCTGTACCGCCATGGTATTACGCAAGCGTCTGCGGTCTTCCTAGACCCGGGTTGTTTGCTTTTGTCCTTCACCGGGTGTTTTCGTTCAGAATTGCCGGTGTCTATCGCAGGACTGTAAAGTGTAACACCATGGAATATATAGACTTATCAAATCATGTGTAACCTTTTCAAACTATTCTATTGACATTCACCACAATTGCTTTTATCCTTCTAAATTGGAGGTTGGGGAGTCGGTTTCCAGAGCCTCTTGCCCTCCAGTCCCACCTCCCCCGTGATAGATGTCGGCATGGAAGTTAGGCACTATTACGGAACTTACCACATATATGGAAAGGTCGGTGGCCAAGGATGGCACAGGGACTGAATATTCCAGCTGTATCCTCGCAATTGCGAGGTTTCTTCCAATCGTTCCTCGCGGACGCGAAGGGGAACGGAAAAACTACATCCACCACAGATCAGGTTTCTACCAGTTCAGAGACGAGTAGCTCTCAAGCAGAAGAGGGAGATATTCTCGACCTGGGGAGCAGTTCTCTGCTGACTCCAGCAAGCACCTCCGGGAATGGGATCCAAATTTCTCCGGATGGCACCTATCAATTCTCCCGGACTAAGTTGTCTGCTTCATTGGATTACTCTTCAACCGAGGCGGTACTTCAAACGAGCCAGACGGCGAATGGGTCGAATGTCTTTGCTTCGCTGACCAACCTGAATGTCTCTTTCAGTGTCTCGGCGGAGTACGAGGAGGCCCTCATCCAAACTGGCCGGAGCCAGGGAAGTGATCCTGTTTCCAGTTTTGGATTTGCGGCTCGTCAAGCAGTGGAGCGTGTCAAAGCCCAGCAGATCAGCGCGGCGATGAACTTCTCTCTCTCCTTTAGCCAGTCCTCGATTTCATTCAGTGATTCCTTTGACCTGCAAGGAGACCTGGAGGCTTTATCGGAGGAAGGCATTCTGGGAGGGTACGCAGTTCTGCTACAAACCTTCTTTGGAGATGATGAGAAGTTTAGCGACTTCATACACAATCTGAAGGAGTTCATGAGTGGGATTACTGGCTCCTCCTCGTCGAGTGGTGGGGTGGATGCCCTCACTCAAGCCGTGGCGGATAACTCCGATTTCGTTTCCATAGAGAACCAGTCGCTGACAGTTTCGGTGAATATGTCCTTTGAGTCCACGAGCATTCAAGTAAGTTCCACCAATACAGCCGCCGCTGCATCGGATCCCATCGTGTTCGATCTGGACGGAGATGGCATTGAGCTGACGAGTGTCGCCGATGGGGTGAAGTTCGACCTCAATGCGGATGGTTCGGTAGAGACCGCCGCCACGGTGACCGGCGGGGATGGCCTGTTGGCTTTGGACAAAAATAACAATGGGATCATTGATGATGGGACAGAGCTCTTCGGGGATCAGAATGGCGCCTCGAATGGATTCGCGGAGCTAGCCAAGTACGACTCGAATGGAGATGGTTCGATTGATTCCAAGGATGCTGTTTTTGACCAGCTGCGTGTCCTGGTCCGTGGCACGAATGAGGATTCATCATCACTGGGGCAGTTGCTGACTCTGACACAGGCGGGCATCAGTTCGATCAGCCTGGGAGCGGATGATGTTTCGGAATCCGCCGCTGGAGGCAACAAGATTGCTCAGAGGTCCTATTTCACCCGCACCGATGGGACCACAGGGGAATCCGCGGATGCCCTCCTGAACCGTCTCGTTTGACCCCTTCCATAAATCGGGGCTTGTGGTTCATCCCGCTTGGTGTGACCGCAAGCCCCGGCTGAGACCGGCTCATGATTTCTTAATTCCCATTCACCGATGGATATGAACTCCATAGAGTTGACAACCCTCAAAAGGATTTATACATTCCCCCCCACGTGTTAGTCTTTCGGTAATGGGCGCTTAGCTCAGCTGGCTAGAGTACTTCCTTGACATGGAAGGGGTCACTGGTTCAAGTCCAGTAGCGCCCACCATCATCCCCGAAACAGACAAAGGCCCGTGCCCGGTGCCTGAGACCGGGGAACGGGCTGTTTGTTATTTAGGAGACCCTTCCGGCGGTACTCCTCAGAGAAGAACGAAAATGCCAACAGGAAATGTGGGACCACAACTGATCCAATTGACTCTACCCGATGGGACTGTGAGGGAGGTTCCTTCGGGTACTACAGGTCTGGATGTGGCTCAGTCCATTGGCAAACGGCTGGCCGCCGATGCTCTCGCGGTCTCCGTGGATGGCCGGGTGCTGGATCTGTGTTCACCTATCTCCGCTTCTGGGGCGCTACGGATCCTCACTTTCAAAGACACCGAGGGGCGTGCGGTTTACCGGCACAGTTGTGGCCATGTCATGGCGCAAGCGGTAATGGAGCTTTTTCCCGGTGCGCAACCAGCGGCGGGGGATTGGGCGGATGAACGGTACTTCTACGATTTCCGGGTGGATCGTCCTTTTACCGCGGATGATCTGAAGCGGATCGAGGACCGCATGGCCACGATCCGGGATGCGGATGTCCCCCTCGAACGGGTTGAAGTGAATGCGGAGGCGAGTCTTCCACTGTTGGGAGAGACGCGCAATCCATTCAAGGAAGAAATGATCCAGGAACTGGGACGGCGTGGCGAGACCATCTCTTGTTATCGTCAAGGCTCATGGGCTGATCTCTGCCTTGGGCCGCATGTTCCCAGTACCGGACGGATCAAGGCGTTCAAGCTCCTCATGACCGCCGGGGCATACTGGCATGGTGATGAGAACCAGCCGCAACTCCAGCGTGTTTACCTGACCGCCTTTCCCAGCCAGAAGGAATTGGACACTTACCTCGAACAGATCGAGGAGGCTAAGAAGCGCGACCATCGCAAGTTGGGTCAAGAACTCGATCTCTATACCATTTCTAGCGAAGTGGGTGGCGGCTTGGTCCTCTGGCTCCCCAAGGGGGCGGCGATCCGTTATGAACTCGAAACCTTCTTGCGCGGCAAGCTAATCGACTACGGTTACCAGACCGTGTATACACCGCACATCGGGAAACTGGATCTCTACCGCACCAGTGGGCACTTTCCTTATTACAAGGACTCCCAGTTTCCTCCCATTCATATGAGCGAGCACGGTTCTGAGGATGATGCCTCGGAAGAGGGATACCTCCTGAAGCCGATGAACTGCCCGCATCATATTAAAATCTACGAGACCACGCCGAAGAGTTACCGGGATCTGCCCTACCGCCTGGCGGAGTTTGGCACTGTGTACCGCTATGAGCAGTCGGGCGAGCTTTCCGGACTAACCCGCGTGCGTGGATTCACTCAGGATGACGCCCACTTGTTTGTGACTCCCGAGCAGCTCGAGGCGGAACTGGCGCAGACTGTGGAGCTGGTTCTGTTTGTTCTGCGGAGCCTCGATTTCAAGGATTACCGGATCCGCTTTGGGAAACGTGATCCGGCCAGTGACAAGTATGGTGGCCATCCCGAGCTATGGGATCAGGCCGAAGCCAATATCCGCAATGTTCTCATTGGGATGAAGATGGACTTCACCGAGGAACTGGGCGAGGCGGCCTTCTATGGTCCCAAAATCGATTTCGTGGTGCGTGATTGCCTGAACCGGGAATGGCAGTTGGGAACAGTTCAGGTAGATTATGTGTTGCCTGAGCGCTTCGACCTTAAGTACACTGGAGCGGATGGCAATTTCCACCGTCCGATCATGATTCACCGCGCTCCCTTTGGTTCGTTTGAACGCTTTGTGGGGATCTTGATCGAACACTTTGCGGGGGCTTTCCCGGCTTGGCTGGCTCCGGTGCAGGTCCGGATCCTTCCAGTGGTGGATGAGGTTTTGCCGTACGCCGAAAAGGTGTATGCTCAGTGTCGTCAACTGGGTATCCGTGTTGAGATTGACAAGCGCGCGGAGAAGATCGGGTACAAGATCCGCTCCGCCGAAACCGAAAAAGTCCCGTATATGCTCGTCATCGGCAAACGCGAGGCCGAGCAGGGAAGTGTGTCCATCAGGGTTCGTACACAAGGGGATCAGGGAAGCCTGCCCCTGGAAGAAGTGCTCTTGCGACTACGGCAAGAGCTGGCCAGACCATCGGACCAGACTGTTTAGAGGAGGAAACGAGCAATCCTACGGCGTCCGCGTTTTATCCCCGGCAAGATTCCCAAGCCGAAAGACCGCATCAACCACGATATCCGTGAGAGTGAAGTCCGCCTGATTGACGAAGCTGGGCAGCATGTCGGCATCGTCACCATCCAGGATGCCCTGAAAAGGGCCGAGGCGGCCTCACTGGATCTGGTCGAGGTGTCTTCGGCATCTCGTCCCTATGTTTGCCGGATCATGGATTACGGCAACTATAAGTACGAGCAGGCCAAGAAGCAAAAGGATGCACGGCGGAAACAGCACACCATCGATGTCAAAGAGGTGAAGCTCCGTCCGCGTATCAGCGAGAATGACTATGAGGTCAAGATACGCGGTGCGCGCAAATTCCTTTTGCAAAATGACAAGGTTAAGTTTGTCTTGATGTTTCGAGGCCGCGAACGCAACCACCTTGAGTTTGGGATGAAGCTCCTCCAACGGGTGATCGAGGAGCTCAAAGCGATTGCGGTGGTGGAATCCCGTCCCCAATCCGAGGGCCGTAATATGATTATGGTTCTGGGTCCGGATGCGGCGGGAGTCAAGGCTGAAAAAGCACGCCTCGAACGTCTCCGGAAGCAACAAGAAAAGGAAGCCAAGGCGGGGGGAACCCCCGTCATTGAAGGAGAAAAAAATGCCGAAGGTGAAAACCTTGAGGAGCGCGGCGAAGCGCTTCTCTCTGACGAAGAATGGAAAGATCAAGAGGAATAAGGCTTACCACAGCCACCTCTTGACCTGTAAGAATACCAAACGCAAGAGGGGCCTGCGCAAGGCCACCTTGGTCGCGCCCACGGATGCGGGCCGTGTCCGCCGGATGCTGGGATTGTGAGGTAGGGCGGGGCTTGCCCCGCCGATTGCTTCCCCCCTGGGTGTTGCATTTGGTGGGGCAAGCCCCACCCACAGTAGATTAAGGAGAGAGAAGAATGCCACGCGCAACAAATAATCCGGCCTCCAGGCAACGCCGGAAAAAAGTAATGAAGAGGGCCAAGGGCTTTTTCGCTGGCCGCGGAAAGCTCTACCGCTCCGCTTTTGGCGGTGTTTGGAAAGCCTTGGCTTACTCCTACCGGGACCGCCGTAGGCGTAAACGTGAATTCCGGGCTCTGTGGATTGTCCGCATCGGCGCCGCTGCCCGTCTGCATGGCCTCAACTACAACCAGTTGATCGATGGTCTCAACAAGGCCGGGGTCGAGATCGACCGGAAGACCCTCGCGGGTCTGGCGATTGATGATGCGGCTGCGTTTGCGGCCATTGCCGAGCAGGCCAAGTCCGCCCTTTCCGCCGCTCATTGATAGCGGTCTTGTCAATACCCATGACGGTTATGGACACAAACCTCCAGGAAAAACTCGGTGACATCCGCGCCAATGCCTTTAAGGCTCTTGCGGAGGTCACCGGTCTTCGTGCCCTGGAGGAAGTCCGTGTCCGTTATCTGGGGAAGAAAGGACAGATCAAGGAGCTCCTCAAGGGGCTCGGTTCGCTCCCGCCCGATCAACGTCCCCAGGCGGGAGCCGAGGTCAACCGTCTCCACGATGAGGTGGAGGCGGCGTTGGAACAGGCCAGCCTCCGTTTGGAGGAACTGGCTCTAGCCAAGAGGCTCGAGGCGGAGCGGCTGGATATCACCCTGCCGGGCCGGGGAGCTACTGTTGGTTCCTACCATCCCGTCAGCTTGATCATCGATGAGGTCACCTCCATCTTCATGCACATGGGTTATGACATCCATGATGACCGTGAGATCGAGAACGATTACTACAACTTCGAGGCGTTGAACTTCCCTCCGGACCACCCCGCCCGCGACATGCAGGACACCTTCTTCCTGGAAGGGGGTTTACTCCTGCGTTCGCACACCTCCAATGGACAGATCCACTTCATGGAAAACCACAAGCCACCCATCAAGGTGGTGGTGCCCGGAAGAGTCTACCGCCGGGATAGCGACCCGACCCATCTGCCCATGTTCCATCAGGTCGAGGGATTGCTGGTGGGGAAGGGCATCTCCATGGCCCACTTGAAGTGGACCCTGGAGACGCTGATGAAGGGGCTCTTCGGTCCCGAGGCCTCCCTACGCTTCCGTCCCAGTTTCTTCCCCTTCACCGAACCGAGCGCGGAGGTGGATATGTGGTTTGAGACCACCCCGGGCAAGGGGCGCTGGCTGGAAATGGGCGGCGCGGGGCTAGTGCATCCCAATGTGCTACTGGCCTGCCAGATCGATCCCGAGGAGTGGAGTGGTTTCGCCTTTGGGATCGGTGTCGAACGCCTGGGGATGATCAAGTACAGTATCCCCGACATCCGCATGTTCTACGAAAACGACCTGCGCGTGCTCCAACAGTTCCGCGGGGCGCGGTGCGGAGCGTAGTCATCCTTCTGATTCACTTCTATTGGTAAAGTCAGTTTCCGGGAGTGTGGTTACAGACACGCCATCCAGTCTATTTGCTTGACTGGGTACTCACACTACGAGGGTAAGGTCGATGATCGTGGATATCTTCTTTTCCCATGAACACATACCTTCAACAAAAAGCCACCACCGGACGAGGTTTATCAGAGTGAGCTTCTTGCTCGATACGAACATCTTCTCAGCCCATCTGTGGTACCCCGCTCAAGTTACCCATCGTTTCATCTAATACTCCGGCTGTTTCTTCACCTCCAGCATCGCCATAGCCGAGTTGCCCAACGACTATGGCTTGTACGATATGCATAGAAATAGGTGGAAATAGTGCCAGGACTACTGGCATGACAATTATGATGGTGCCCCATCGGACGGAAGCGCTTGGGAGAACTCAATGAATGGAGCTTGTGTGTTGCGCGGAGGGTCAGTCCAATATGTGGGTGGGAGGCAAACAGATGTCGTTCAGCTGCCCGTACGTACATATACCCGTCCTACTACATAACGTATGGCTTCCGTCTCGCCAGTACCCCGTAACGATTCATCTTCTTCATATCGAATCGTGGAATCTATGGAAGTAATGGAGGAACGTGGAAGAGGACGGATTCAAGTCTTTTTTCCTCCACAAGTTTCCACCCTCTCCATGTCCTCCACGATTCAACATCCGGGAACCACTCTCCGGAGTGGCGATTTCAATCGCCCTAGCGCGCACACGGCGAATGAAATCGTTACTCCAAGCTTCCAGCTTCCACGATTCCACACGCAAGGACACTGGCAGGACTAACAGTTCACCGGTGCCATTCCCGACATGGTGGGTTCCCGATACCCTGCCTTTCCGTGGAATCCGAGTATAGAGTTATGGTCTGGGAATCAAGCCCACATTATGAGGACATGACTGAAAAGAGGTTGGGTGGATAGTGAAACCGATCCGTGTCTATGTGGATACATCGGTTTTTGGCGGTGTCTATGATCCTGAGTTCTCACAAGCAAGCCGGGAGTTTTTCAACCGGGTATTGCAGGGTAGAATTCAGGTGGTTGTCTCGACATCCGTAGCGGACGAGTTGGAGAACGCACCTAGTGAAGTCAGGAAGACCTGGGAGGATTGGCTTCCTTTGGTGGAGGTGCTGGAAGTGACGGATGAGGCCCTCAGCCTGCAACGAGCCTATCTGCGTTCTGGTGTCTTGACACCGAAATGGGATCAGGATGCCTTGCATGTGGCGATGGCAACCATCTCTGGCTGTGCCATGATCGTGAGTTGGAATTTCCGGCACATCGTGAATTACCGGAAGATTCCGCAGTACAATGCCGTCAATACGGTGGAGGGTTATGGTCCAATTTCCATTTATTCTCCCCTGGAGGTGATCTCGGATGAAGCAGACTAAAGACTTCGATTGTGTGGAGATGATGCACCAAGGCCAGGCCAAGGTGAAAAAGCGGTTGGAGGGGAAGACGCAAGAGGAGGTTCTAGTTTACCACCAGCAGCGTGCACGGGAAATCCGCGAGGAACAGGAACGGCGGAAATCCGGGTCTACATACGTCACAAGCCTGCCTTTCCATAGAGAGCGGTTGTAGAGTGGATCTGTTCCATATGAAAGAGGTGAGACCGCCATGATCTACCGTGTGTATATTGAGAAAGGTGAGGATTTTGGCTATGTTGCTCACTGTCCCGCCATTCCGGGCTGTCACAGCCAAGGTGAAACCTTGGAGGAGGCGGTGGAAAATATTCGCGATGCCATCGAAGGCTGTCTTCAGGTTCTGGATCCTTCTCTGATAGCTCCCCCATCCAAGATGATGCTTGATGTGGATATTGAGGTCGCGGCTTAAGGTTTAATCTCCCCCCTTCCCGTTCCCCCAACGCAAGTCTTCGGCTAATATCCCTTTTCCTATTGCGATGTCCGAGACTTCTTACGGGAAACCTCCCGATCCATCCCTCAGTCAGGTTGAAACAGGTTCAGCCCCAGAGGTCAGCCCCATCCGGCTTCTCCATGGAGCCCATTCGCACAGCCAAGCCGACATCTGGCTGGTTCAATGGGGGGAGACCCAGTGTGTCCTGCGGGATTATTCTCCCGCCAGAGCCTGGTACTGGCGGCTCCTGTGCCGGTGGGCGGTACGGCGGGAGCTCCATGTTCATGCTTTGCTTGCGGGGCTTCCCGGAATTCCTCAAATCTTGGCCGTGTTGGACCGGGATCGTTACCTGATGGAGTATATTGTAGGGGCACCTCTGAACCGCCGGGTCCATTCGCCTGATTCCGGGTTCTTCGACACCCTCGAACAGACCACCGCCAAGATGCATGCGCGCCGAGTGGCCCATGGCGATCTGCGTAACAAGAACATCCTGGTGGGACCCGGACAGACTCCCTACATCATCGATTTCAGCACTGCCTGGTGGGGAACCTCTCTCTGGCGGATCCCCCTATTCGAATTCTATAAACGATTGGATCTGCGCCGCCTGGCTTTGACGAAGGCAAAGTTCTATCCCGAGCACTATACTGAACAAGAACTGAACCAGCTTGAAAAAGGTCCCTTCTATATCCGCTTGGGACGCTTTTACCGGCGGTTCATCTACTCTTTCTTGTCTCCCCGCCGTCGTGCAAAACGTGTCGGCAAAGGGCAAAACCCAATTTGAGCCATATCGAGTTCTTAGTTGAGGAATCGCGTGGTAACATAACAGTGAAAATGCTTTCCACTTGGTTTTACTCATAGATACTCGAAGGAACCTTCTTTAAAAAAACTCGATGCCGTCACTTCTGACACCACCACTCGACTCGGATACTTTATCATTTCTGGACAGCCTCAAGGCCCGCTTCTGGTCGGGGATAGACCATCCAGAGGGGTACAGCCGTTCCCTGTATTGGCTGACACCTTTAATCAATCAGAGCTGGTTATGGAATGAGAAGCGCTTGCTTCACCGCTTGACCTCGCTCGAACGTGTGGCTTTGTGGAAGGGGGAAGAGTGGCGTGCGAATACTGAGGTTGAACGCAGCCGGAGAGGATTCTTGCGTGCCTTGCGTGAAATGGCGGGTCCACAGCTGAGGTCAATCGCCGATGAAGGGGACCGTAGGCGCTTGAACCAGTGGTTGGCCAAGATTGAGGCGCGTCTGGGGGTGATTGATCCATTCTGCCGTCCCACCCGGGCCCGCCTGGAACTGACCGATGCGTGTAA
>CAYRBI010000019.1:0-50789 GCA_964422415.1 uncultured bacterium
GAGAAAAGCACACTAAATTGTGAACTCCAAACACTCCCTCCCCCTGGCGTGGGAGGGTGGGGGTGGGGGGGAACTACGCCTCGTTTACCCAAACACAACTGTCTTGTTGGCATAGCACAAGACATTGTGCAGCAGGTGTGCCCTTACCGCGCGTGCAAGAACCTGTCTCTCCAGGTCCCGCCCCTTGCGGATCAGGTCATCCAAGGTGTCCCGGTGGCTGACGCGGACCACATCCTGCTCGATGATCGGCCCCTGATCGAGGTCCTCGGTCACATAATGGCTGGTCGCCCCCACTAGCTTAACCCCTCGTTCATAGGCCTTCCGGTAAGGATTTCCTCCCACGAAGGCGGGGAGGAAGGAGTGGTGGATGTTGATGATCCGGCGTGGAAAGGCGCGAACAAACTTCGGCGAAAGGATTTGCATGTAGCGGGCCAGGACCACCAGATCGATCTTGTATTCCTTGAGGAGGTGGATTTCCATGTCTTCTTGCGAGTCCTTGGTATCGGCGGTGACGGGGATATAGCGGAAATCCATCCCATACTCACGGGCCAAGAGGCCATACTCCATGTGGTTGGAGATTAACAAGGGGATCTCGCATTGAAGCTCTCCCGCCCGGTAGCGCCAGAGCAGATCCATCAGGCAATGGTCCTGGCGTGAGACAAGCACCGCCAGCCGTTGAACCTGGCTGGAGTAATGCAACGACCACTCCATTCCGAGTGGTTCGACCAACGTGTTGAAACGGGGACCAAACTCCTCTTTGGGGAGAACGAATTGAGTGACTTCCCATTCAACACGCATGAAGAAGATCGAGGCCTCGGGATCAACATGGTGATCGGCGTGGATGATGTTCGCCCCATTTTCATAGAGGAACCGAGCCACCTTGGCGACCAATCCTCTTTGATCTGGGCAGGACATGAGCAATATGGCGGTTTCTGGAATTGGGCTTTGCATGGGTAAGGAATACAATAACCCTCTGGGTGTAAGGTCTGCAAGTCTAGAAGTATTGGGGTCTAGAGGTCTTGACGGATTGGGATGTCCGTTACCAAAATCGTCATCATGGCTAGAATCGAAGGGAACTGTTGGAAGTGTGGTACTCGTTGGGAGGGTGATGCCCAACCGGGAAGAGGGGAGACCTGTACACAATGTGGCTGGGACACCCGTTCCTGCGCGAACTGTAAACATCACGACACCCGTTATCACAACGAATGCAAGATTCCAGGAACCGATACAATCCGTGAACGGGAGAGATCTAACTTCTGTGAAGAGTTTGAGTTGAAGTCAAAAGAGGGGACCTCGGCTCAACAACAGACCTCAGCAGAAGCCAAAAAGAAGCTCGATCGTCTCTTCGGTGGTGGATGATTCTCACAAGTTATCAACAGGTGTTAACACTCGTCTGAGTTTGAAATTCGGGCGGGGAGAAACGATTCCAGTGCTTTATTGAGGTACTGCGTGGAAGCGAAGGTGTTCAAATCTAGCCAAAACACAGACCATTGCTTATTGATTTAATTGGTATTGTTATCTTTCATGTGTTTTGCCTGTCTGATTTAGCCGCACTTCAGGAGAATCTGTCCCAATCGTGTAACCGCAAGATGACCTCGTAGATCCCAGTTTATTCACAGGTTGTACACGTGCTCCATACGACCTCGGAAAAGGAACGTAAGGCTGTGGAAATCAACCCTTACGGATGTCCTTGGCGGAATGGATGATGCGGGAGACGATCCCGTATTCGAGGGCCTCTTCGGCGGAGAGCCAGAAGTTACGGTCCGAGTCAGCGGCCACCTTTTCAAGGGGCTGACCGGTCTCTTCAGAGACTAACCGGTTGATCCGTTCGCGGATCTTGATGATCTCCTGGGCAGCGATGCGGACATCGGTGGCTTGACCGCCCACTCCCCCAATCGGTTGATGAAGCATGTAGCGGGTATTGGGCAGGGACAGCCGGTTTTCCTTCTTCGCGCCGAACAGGATGGGGACTCCCATGCTGACTACCCAGCCCGCGCCGACCGCGATAACCTGCGATTCGATGAAACGCATCACATCATAGATGGCGAAGCCGGATTCGATGTGACCGCCATTCGTGGTCAAGATCATCCGGATGGGATCATGCGATTCCGTGTCTAGGATCAATAGCTGAGAGATCACACTTTCCGCCAGTTTATGGTCAACTTCGTCGGCGATGACGATGGTGCGAGTTTTTAAAAGGCGCGAGGACATCGCATCCTGGTTCTTGGATTCTCCGCACTCTTCACTCAAACGCATGATTTCTCCTCTTCCGGTGTTTCCGAAGGGTTATATTCTGACCTAAGGCAGCCCATCTCGGCAAGGGCTACTCTGTGTCCTTTGTCGTGAGGAACTTCTTGACATCTTCCATCCGGCTGGTAACAGGGCATTCTGGAATGGCGCTAAGGAATTCACCTCCATAGCGTTTAGTGACCACGCGTGAGTCGAGGATGGCTACCACCCCCCGGTCGGTTGTGCTGCGGATGAGTCTTCCCATCCCCTGGCGGAATTGCATAACCGCATAGGGAACCTGGATCTGGTTGAACGGATCTCCCCCTTTTTCCTTGCATAGCCGGACCTTGGCCTCCAGGATGGGATCATCGGGCGCCTGAAACGGAAGCCGTGTGATGATCACCATCTCCAAGGCCTGTCCAGGCACATCCACCCCCTGCCAGAAGGTTGAAGCGGCGAAGAGCACCGCCTTGTCTGCTTTCTTGAATGCCTCCAGAAGCTTCTCACGCGAGGTTTCGCCTTGACGGAGAATGAGGACCTGGTTCCTCTTGCGAGTGGATCTTTCCCGCACTGAGGCGGAGTAATCCGCTCCAGGAACCTTGCTCCGGAAGAGTTCATAAAGGGCGTTCAAGGTGCGGTAACTGGTGCACAGGACAAAGGTCCCCCCCTGAGTGAGCGAGACCAGGTCCACAATCTGTTCTGTAACTGAGGCTGTGTATTCTTCGAATTGGGTGGGTTCTGGCAGGTGTGAGGGCGAGTAAACAAGCAGATTGCTCTGGTAGTCAAAGGGAGAACGTAAGCCAAGGGTTTCCGCCTCACCCGCTCCCAAGCGTGTTTGCATGTAATTGAACTGACCCCCTGTGGAGAGCGTGGCTGAGACGAGGATCGAGGATTGGAAGTTGGGATAGAGCGATTCTTTCAGGATCTCGCCCGGTTCGATGGGGGTGGCATGGAAGGCGGCGGTGGCAAATCCATCCGGGTGGGCCTTCCCGCGTAAGAGGATCCCCTCACACCATAGCAACCAAGGATCGCCGTCTTGCATCTCGATGATCCGCCGGGCATCGGAGAGGGCGCGTGAGAGGCGTGAGGCATAACCCTCGCATTCTACCTTGAGTTCTTCCCGTTCCAATTTCTTGGTCAATAACTTGAGTGCCGAGACGGTCTGAGAAAGCGCTTCGATGAAGTGCTCAAGTCCTAACTTGGCGGTTTCATGGGACACCGCCACACGCTGCTGACCTTGAAGAACCTGATCATGGAACCATTTGATGGTCTCGAGGAACCTCTGCTCAGCGGTGCGGATCTGCTCCAAAACTCCCAAGCGTTGTTCGATGGGGATCTCTATCAACGATCCGATCAAACAGTTGCGTCCCTCCACTCCACGGAGTCCCTCCCAGATACGGTGAAAGGCCCGTTGAGAGAACTCAATCCCCAGACATTCGGAGGCATTGGTATCCAGGTTGTGCGCTTCATCCACGATGAGGACATGGCATTCTGGGAGATACTCCCACCCTGACATGAGGTTGGCGAAGAGGATGTGATGATTCCCTACTAGCACCTCGGAGTGAGCCATCCGTCCCCGGGCGCGTTGGTAAAAACAATCTCCACAGTTTCCGCAGTCCTGGCCGGCGCATAATTCCGGTACACGGCACACCTGGTACCAGGCTGTGTTGGAGAGAGGGAAGTCGAGTTCCGAACGTAATCCATGGGGAGTCCGCTCTACCCACTCCTCCAGGGCTTTGAGCTCGTTGCCTTTGGGAAACATTTCTTCTTGGCCGGGGAGTCCCGCTCCCGCCAAACGCCGTTCACACAGGTAGTTCTCGGAGCCGACACACAAGGCATAACTGAAAGGAACTCCCAGATGCCGTTTCAGGAAGGGGAGCTCCTTCTCCATGAGTTGGTGTTGGAGGGTTTTGGTGCCAGTGGCCACAAATACCCGTTGTTTTTCGTTGACTGCCTTGAGAATGGCGGGAACCAGATAGGCCAAAGACTTCCCGACACCAGTGCCAGCCTCCACCAGGAGGATCTTTTTTTCCTCGATCGCCTTTGCGACCGCCTGAGCCATGTGGAGTTGCTCCTCACGGAACTCATAGCGCGGCAGGCTCTTCGAGAGGATTCCATTTCCGGCGAAGAACTCAGAGGTAAATGTGGAGAGGCTGGTTTCAGTAGTCACGCTAGGCTCTTTCTTTGCATTCAGAAGAGAACCTGTCAAGAGATCTTTCCAAGTGAACCCATGTTGTCACGAAAAAGAGAATATTTGGGGTAGTCCTCCACACCCATCCTGCATAAACTCTCCTTTTTACAGGATCGTCCATCCAATCATTTTCCTGGAGCCAACCCAACCGGATGCCGGCACTGTTATTGGTTCTCATCCTTATTCTCTTTACCGGGGTTCCCGCCCAAGCGGATACGAGTAAGGTTCATCTCCGTTTCTGGTTTGAGTGGACTCGTGAACATCGTGCTGTCCTGGAGGGGCTGTGCCGTAAGTTTGAAGCCCTTCACCCCAACATCAGTGTGGAGACCCTCCAGGTCTCCAACATGAATCAAAAGCTGCTTCCCGCCGTAGCTGGTGAGATCCCGCCCGATGTTGCCGCTTTCAACCGTCCCTTTATCGCCAACTGGGCGGTCGCGAATGCCTTCACCCCTTTGGAGGACCTTATTGCCCGGGATGGAGTCCAGGGGGAGGAGTTCCTAGAGGCGTGTTGGCAAGAATGTCTTTTTGAGGGTCACACGTGGGGGATACCCTTTAATACCGACGACCGCGTCTTCTTCTGGAACAAAGCCGCTTTCAGAGAGGTAGGACTTAATCCTGAACAGCCCCCGCGGACCTGGGAGGAATTGGAGGATTACGCGGAGCGTTTGACCAAGTGGGATGTCCAGGGCCGCATGGAACGGGTGGGCTTTTATCCTCTCTGGGGGAACAGCTATTTCTTCATTTATGCCTATCAGAACCGGGTTCGTTTCCTCTCGGAGGATGGACGCCGGGCAGTGTTCAACTCTCCGGAGGGGCTGGCGGCTCTGGAGTGGATTGTCAAGTTCGCGCGGAAGTATCACATCCAATCACTGACTAATTTCCAAACGGGTTTCGGTCCCGATGCACAGAATCCCTTCGTCTCCGGCAAGGTGGCGATGATGGTGGATGGCAGCTGGATGCTCGAGAACCTGTCCCGTTTCACCACCCATTTTGATTACGGTATTGCCCCAGCTCCCATACCTGAGGGGGGTGAGGAGACGACCTGGAGTGGGGGGTTCGCCTTGGTGATCCCTCGTTTCTCCCCGCATGTCGAGGAGGCTTGGGCCTTCATCCGCTTCATCACCTCCTACGAGTCTCAGTTGGGATTGGCGAACACCTCGAATTTGCCGGTCAGGAAGGCGGTTCTTGAGAAACTGATGCCCTCCATGTCAGAGGGGTGGCAGGTCTGCGCGCGGCTCATGACCAAGAGCCATTTTCTCCCTCACACCCCTGCTACTGAGGAAATCTTCACGGTGATGGAGCGGATGAGCCAGGAAGCTGTCTTCGGACGGAAGACACCTCGCCAGGCCCTGGATGATGCGGTGGCGGAATCCCAAGCCATTCTGGATAAGTTTTATGCCCAGACCAGATACCCCTATGTGAACTGGGGGATTGTCTCGGTTCTCATGGTGTTGTTGGCGGTGGTTGTGATGGTGGTGTGGGTGGTGTTGGCACGCCGGGGAAAGCTGGGGTATTCACCCACCCGGCAAGAGGCCATCGAAGGCTACCTCTTCGCTTCTCCCTGGATCCTGGGTTTCCTGCTCTTCACCCTCGGACCAGTGGTCCTTTCCTTCCTCTTCAGCTTCTGTGATTACCGTGTCCTTAGCCCAGCCCGCTGGGTGGGATTGCTGAACTACCAAGACCTGATGAGTTCCGATCCGCTCTTCTGGAAGAGCCTTTGGAACACTTGTTTTTACACAATCTTCCATGTCCCTCTTGCGATTGTGGGTGCGCTGCTCCTGGCCATCCTCCTCAATCAGCCAGTCCGGGGGATCCGCCTCTTCCGGACTTTCTTCTATGTGCCCTCGGTGATCTCTGGCGTGGCGGTGTCGGTGTTGTGGATGTGGATTCTCAACTCGGAATATGGTCTCTTGAATGCCAGTCTGGCCAAGATGGGGATACAAGGTCCCGGCTGGCTGTCCGATCCAAACTGGTCCAAACCAGCGATGGTGGTGATGAGCCTGTGGGGGATCGGTGGTGGGATGATCATCTTTCTCGCGGCCTTGCAGGGCATCCCCCGTCACCTGTATGAGTCCGCCGTTCTCGATGGCGCCAAACCCATCCACCAGTTTTTATACATCACGGTCCCGCTGATCTCCCCGGCCATCTTCTTCAATGTAGTGATCGGGGTGATCAATTCCTTTCAGGTCTTTACCCAGGCTTATGTGATGACAAATGGCGGCCCGCTCGATTCGACCCTGTTTTATGCCCTCTATCTCTTCCGGACCGCCTTCCAGTTTTTCCGCATGGGGTATGCTTCCGCGATGGCTTGGATCCTCTTCGCGGCCGTGTTGCTATTGACACTGCTCCAGATGCGGCTTTCGCGCCGGTGGGTTTATTATGAGTCGAGTGAGGGGGGGCGTTGAGATGAAACCGCTCCTGCATCAGATCCTCGTCTACAGTCTGCTTTGTCTTCTGGGAACGGCATTTCTGATTCCCTTTTTCTGGATGGTTTCCACCTCGCTTAAAGCCGAATCACAGATTTTTATTTTTCCACCCAAGTGGATTCCTGAGCCGGTTCTATGGTCGAACTATCCGAATGCAGTCAGTGCCATCCCTTTCTGGACTTATGCCTTCAACACGGTGTACATTACGGGTTTCAACATCCTCGGCGTGCTCATTTCTTCTTCACTGGTGGCATACTCCTTCGCGCGGCTGCGTTGGCCCGGACGAAACCTACTCTTCCTCATCCTGCTGGCTACCATGATGCTTCCAGGGCAGGTGACCATGATCCCGGTCTTCCTGTTGTTTAAAGAGCTGGGCTGGGTGAATACCTTTCTACCATTGATCGTGCCGGCCTTCTTTGGGAATGCTTTTTACATCTTCCTACTGCGTCAATTTTTCCTCACCATTCCGGTTGATTTGGAGGATGCAGCCCGTGTCGATGGCTGCCCTCGCTTGTTGACTTATTGGCATGTAATCCTGCCGCTCTCGAAACCGGCCTTAGCAACCGTGGGGGTCTTCACCTTCATGAACACCTGGAATGATTTCATGGGGCCGCTCATTTACCTGAGCAGCGAGGACAAAAAGACACTCGCTTTGGGATTGCAGAGTTTTGTGTGGGAGCATGGCGCGGAGTGGGCCTTGCTCATGGCGGTTTCGACCCTGATGCTGTTGCCGCTATTGGTGCTCTTTTTCTTTGCGCAACGTTATTTCATCGAGGGAATCACCCTGACGGGGATCAAGGGGTAAGGCACGCCGTCGTGCCTTACCATCCTATCACTCTTGAACTAGCACCAACCGGAGCCCAATGTATTCCACCCGGTCGGAGGGGGTGTGCCAGGTACGGTATGCGGAACGGCAGGTTCGCGGATTGTGATGCCAACCACCACCGCGTACTACAGGAGTATAGATTCCGCCTGTATCATAATTCCAGGCGGATCCATCGTTGGGAGCATCGGTGTAATTGGGATGCCAGATATCCTCGCACCATTCCCACACATTTCCGTGCATGTCGTAAATGCCGTAGTCATTGGCGGTCTTTCCCGCTACAGCCTGGCAGGTGTTCAGCGCACTCGTATTCCCACACCACCACATGTATGTATCGAACAATGTGCTGAAATCACAGCCATAAGGATCGCTCATGGACATGTCATTACCGAAGGAATAGGAGGCATACCGACTGCCATTCAACTCGGAGCCGCGGCAGGCATATTCCCACTCGGCTTCGCTGGGGAGACGGAGTTGTGAACCGGTTTTAGTCTCCAGTTCGGAGATGAAGGTCTGGCAATCATTCCAGGAGACATAGTACACGGGGTGATTATTGCCCACGCCATACGGGGCTAAACCCAGATCAGTGGCGGGATTACTCCCCATCACAGCCTTCCATTGGGCTTGTGTCACCTCGGTCTCTCCTAAATAAAAGTCACAGGTCAGATTGACCTCATGGCGTGGCTCCTCACACTCGCAGTAGGGATCACATGAGCAATATTGATCGTCCGTCTCTCCTGTATTGCCCATCTGGAAAGATCCGGAGGGGATTTGGATAAAACGTAGAGGACGCGCTCCAACGGCGAGACCTGATAGTTCAATCGTGATCTCAGTGATATTGCTATTGGCGGTGGCGGTTGGAGTGGGAGAGAGGGTTGGAGTGGGAGAGAGGGTTGAAGTGGAAGTTGCGGTTTCAGTGAGAGAGGGAGTCTCCGTAATGATTGGAGTTGGTGTTGGGATTCCCTCTGCTCCCCAGAGAAGCAGTAGGGAGAAAAGGTCCTCTGCTGAGATCCTCCCATCGCCATTGGCATCATACCGCCAGGCATCGGGCGGGGGTTGAAAGGAAGAGGCACTTCCTGGGATGAGAAGCAGCGCAATTGAAAGAACTGTGGTGAACCAGTTTGTGATCATAGCCGTCTCCAAAGGAACAGATAGGACCGGCCAAGAGATGATAAATCCAAGCGATCCCATAAAGTTTATATCTCTCACCCGGATTATTCAATAACATTTACGTCCCAGGTTCATCATCACTGTTTCCCAGCGCTCTTTCATTCCATCGCGGAAGAGGAATGGTTCATATCCCAAACGCAGATAGGTCTCGATGGCGGGAAGGCGGAAATCATCCGTCAGGAGGAAGATATTCCGGTATCCAGCACGGATGAGCCGGGCGGTGGCGGCGGCGCAGACACACATTCCCAAGCCCTTGCCCTTGTGCTCCGGATCGGCGCCAACCCAGCCCATCTCGCCGCCAAAAGGGTGATGCTCCATGGGATGGTGGTTGGAGAGTGCGGTGGCCACAATCTTTCCCGTAGCCTGGTGCACCACAACAAACAAACCATCTGGCAGAACAGAGTTTATCATCTCCAGAAACCGGTGGTGATCCCAGATTCCGAAGCCCACCTTCTCGATGAGGTTCACATACTCCGCCTCCTCGCAGGGATCATCCACATTCAAGCAGCGTAGTTGATAGCCCTCCGTGACCTTTGGAACCGGTGGGTGTGAAAGGAGACGCTCCGGCCAGACCATCTGGATCTGTGGAGCGAGGGTATTGCTTGTCCAAGTCCTTGAGTCAGGGACATCCATCCAATCCCCCCTCTTGAGAATGGATTGCTGTGAGATCAGGCCGGGTAGAGTCATGTCCATGGCCTCGTGAATTCCGATGGGACAGGGGGTATCGTTGCGGATTGAATCGAGGAAGTCCTTGATGACCAGGTAGTCTCCACCGGAATGGCCGGACCGGCGGGCCACTTCGGATGGTCTTCTCCAGGCGTCAGGAACATACCGTGCAGCCAGGTCCTCGACTTCCGCCAGTTCCTCCAGATCATGCCAGAGGACCTCCTGGCTGAGTTCCTCGAACCAGATCTTGCCCCGGTCCACCGGTCCACCGCGTGAGGACTCATAAACTCCCTTGGTTCCCTGCAATTGGAAATTACTCATGGCATGGGGACGTGGTGAGACCAGATCCACACGGATCTTGATGAGCACCCCATGGGCGGTCTTGCAGAGCATGGTGGCCGAGTCTTGGGCATAAGGATGGCCACGCGGATCGAGGAAGTGAGAGCCGGTGTTAGCGCAACAGACCCGGGTGATACGGTCGCCAGGGAGCCACTGGAGGATTGGCCCGAGGCTGTGGGTGCAGTAGGTGATCCCCTCGATGCCGGTCTGCCACTTGAGACGCCAAGGGGTTAGCTCGCACAGATCCCGGACATCATGGAGATACTCGGCCTCAGCGTAATAGATCTTCCCGAATAAACCCTTGTGAACCATTTGGCTGATCATCATGTTGGGGCGGGTGTAGAGGTAGTTTTCAGCCAGCATATACTTGGCCTGGGAATCCCTAGCAACCAGCGTCAGATGTTGGCATTCCTCCACCGAGACACCCGCGGTGACCTCACACAGGACATGGATTCCACATTGGAGGGCGGCGATGGACTGGGGAACATGGAAGTGCATGGGGGTACCCACGACCACCGCGTCCAATTGTGAGTGATCGAGCATCTCCTCCACGGAGGTATACTTTTCTTCGGCTCCGAAGCGTTGACGCCAGGCCTCCAGTTCAGTCTCACGCACATCGCACACCGCGCGGACCTTGGCTCCGCATCCTTCGAGCACCTCACGGAAGGATCCCCCGCGTCCCGCCGCTCCAATGACTCCTACCAGCACTTCGGATGTCTTCGCCACTCTGAGCCTCCCATTCCCTGGATCAATTTCCAGGGCAGAAGGCGAGTATAGCTCATTCGGGAGAGGAGTGAAAACACGTGTGTTGTGTGGGGGGATAGGCGTGGTATGCTCACGATAGGAGAAGGGCATGTACCGCATTGAGTACTCACCTGAGTCAGAGGAGCACCTCCGGTGCTTAACCAAACGGCAACAGTGCGAGATAATCGATGCAGTTGAGGAACGCCTGAGTTATGAACCTGATCTTGAGTCGCGTGGAAGTATTCGATTTATGAAGAGCATAGAAATCGAGGATGCCAAAGCGCCTTTGGCTGAGTATGCGCGTGAAATGAGGCAGACACCATTCGTACTCACGGAGGGTGGGCGGCCTGTTGCAGCGTTAATCCCCATTGACAATGCTGACAGCGAGACCGTCTCACTTTCTTTGAATCCTCAATTTACCGCGCTTGTCGAACGATCCAAGTCACGTGCTCACACTGAAGGGACGATTCCATCCGATGAGATGCGTAAAAGATTGGGATTATAGTGGCTTATTGAAAAAGTTGTGTATTTGTGTCCACGATGGATTCCCGCCTTCGCGGGAATGACGATTTCCGAAGGATTCCACCCGTTCTATCATTCCAGCGAAGGCGGGAATCCATTACGGACGTCATGATTTCGAGTTTTTCAACAGACTCCTGAAGTATCCCCTCAAATTTCACTCCATAATCATTCAAGCAATCCCCATTTGCACCATTCCACAGAACCTGGCTTGACATACCTCGTACATCTATCCATCATACTTCAAGGCATTCATGGAAAGGAGCCACGTAATGATCTCAAAGGATTTGGTGGCCGCCTCAGCGACGCCCCTAGTGCTCTCAATCCTCGCTCAGGGTGAGAACTACGGTTACGCCGTCATTCAACGTGTCCGTGAGCTCTCGGGTGGCGAGATGGAGTGGACGGATGGGATGCTTTATCCCGTCCTTCATCGTCTGCAACGCCAGGGCTTGGTGCGTGCGAAGTGGCGGGTGGCGGAGACAGGACGAAAACGGAAGTACTATGAACTCACAAAGCGTGGTGTGGAGGCTCTCCGCGAGTCTCAGGGGCAATGGCGGGTAGTCCATTCCACTCTCGCCAAGGTGTGGGAGGAGTCGCCATGTTTGACTTAACCAAGGAAATGCGGAAATGGAGGTCTGGTCTGCGGAAGGTGGGGTCCATCCGCCGGGAGGCTTCCGAGGAACTCGAAAGCCACCTCCTGGATGAAATCGACCGGCTGACCGCAACTGGTTTCACTCAAGAAGAGGCTTTCCATCAAGCAGTGTGCCGTCTGGGGAGCGCCGAGGATCTCCACGGGGAGTTCACCAAAGTCCCGCATTGGGGATTTGGGTTCATGGAAATGACAGGCGGGGAGGTGATCTCAATGAGTTTCAAGAACCTGTGCCGTAATGAGCATTTCATCACACTGCTTCTATTCATCGGGATCAGCGGAGTATTGGGTTGGATCGCCACCACCTGGTGGATGCTCTCAACTGGAACCAACTCCGGCCACTGGGCCACTTGGTTTATAGCGCTCCGGACCATTGGTCTCTTCTCGCTGTGGAGTTCGTTCTTTCTTGTCTTCGCGGTGGTGGGTCTACCCTGGGGAGGCGCTCTCTTGCGTGGTTGTGAGAACAAAAAGAGAGTCTTTACCCGTGCGGCAGTTCCAGCCCTTCTGCTCACACCGTTCTATGCCATTCTAGGATTCATAGCGGTCCTCTTTGGACCTTATCTTTATGCATGTGGCAGTACCATGGTTAACGGTCAAAAAATTGTCCAGTCAGTGGTTTCTCCGGATGGTTCCTATGAGGCGTATGTGGTCGATTGGCCCTCTATCGATGGCCCCAATCAATCTCTGCTCATTGACCGCTCCGATGGAATTCACTTTCTGAGTATTGCTGATCTTGCGGAAGACATCGACTTCATTGAAAGCATTCACTGGTCACCCCAAAGCGATATCGTGGTTTTCGAAACCAACAGAAATTTATATGCTGTTTGTCTTCCAAGCTACAAGACGGTGCGGATATATTTGGGGAAGGAGTGGACACGAACAGCGAAAGAGCGGGGAAGCACCTTCTCTTCAGGCGGTGTCCGGCTTCAGGTCAAGAACATCGGTTTTCCAGAGGCTGGGGTGGTCAGTTATGAAATTGAGGGAGCATCGGAAGTCCAGAGATTGGAGATGGCGGCTTTTCTACGCTGATTTTCAAAGAGGCTCTTGCCACAAGCCCCACCAGACGGCTATTTTGGTGTCTCTGGTGGGGTTTTTGTTTTTACCATTACGAATCATCTGTCTGGGAGGGTTCCTATCGTGCTTGCAAATATGGTGGCGTGCGTTCTGTTGAGTGTACTGTCCGCGCCGGTGGACAGTGGTGTCTGCCAACTGGATGAGCTGGTTGGAATGCGTGGTTGGTTTGAACAAGCTTTTCAGATAGAGACCACCGGCGATGTCCGGCCCCGGTTTAGCATCGAGAATTCCCATGATCTGGTTCAAAAGAACGCCCACACGGGGCATCCGCTTCTCATCCATGGATCTCCAGTGGTAAGGGGGGTGTATACCCATGCCCCCACACGGCTGACAGTCTACCTGGATGGTCCGGCCAAATCCTTCCATGTGTCTGTTGGCGTGGATGACAATGACCAAACCCGGATCGGCAAGAGCAGTGTCGAGTTTGTGGTGTCAGCGGGCGGAAAGGAACGGTTCCGCTCACAAGTCCTACATTATGCCGATCCCTCACAAGTGGTCGATATCGCTTTGGAGGGAGCTACGGAATGTGTGTTGGAACTCACCGATGCAGGGGATGGCATCCACTCGGACCAAGGGGTGTGGGGAGAGGCCTGGTTCGAGATGGCTGATGGGCGGAAGGTCTGGCTAGATGAACTTCCCGCCAAGGATGACATTGCTACTCCACCTGAACATCCACCCTTCTCCTTTACACTGGATGGCAAGGATGCCTGGGAACTTCTTAAAGGAATTCAGCCCAAGCGTTCGCAAGAGTCTGTAGGGGCCGGCCAGATCCGTCATACGATAGAATGGAAGGACACAGTCAGTGGCCTGGTGGTGCTCTGTGAGGCCATCCAATACCCCGCTTTCCCGGTGGTCGAGTGGACCGTGCGTCTGCGTAATGAGGGAAACGCGGACTCCCCATTGATAGAAAAACTGAACTCCCTGGATCTCCAGTGCCAGCGGCATCCCTTGCTTCCGGAGTATGAGTTCGTGCTGCATCATAACCGGGGAACTGTGGTGACCACCATGAGTGTGCCCGAAGGGAAACGTGACTGGGAGCCTCTGGAGGAACCCCTCACCGCTGGGTCCAAGAAGGAAATCATTCCTCCCCAGGGGCGTCCCAGTGCGGGGGAATGGCCTTACTTTAATGTGGAATCGATGGGGAAGGGAATCATCTTCGCGGTGGGTTGGCCGGGCCAGTGGGCCACCCGTTTTGAGCGTGATGACCAGGCGGGTCTCCATATCCTTGCTGGCCAGGCCACAACCAGTTTCAAGTTGCATCCAGGCGAGGAGGTCAGCACCCCCCGGATCGCTCTGCAGTTCTGGAGAGGGACACGGATTCACTCGCAGAATGTCTGGCGGCGTTGGATGCTGGCGCATGTGGTGCCGCGTCCAGGTGGAAAGGCTCTTTCGCCGATGTCCGGCGCCTTCTGTGGATATTACTTCCCCGAGCTTCAGATTTCCGAGGCCGGTGAGCTCCAATACATGAGCCGCTTTATTGAAGCCGGTATCATCCCGGATTATTGGTGGATCGATGCGGGTTGGTATCCCTGCAAGGGGACATGGGTTAATACCGGAACCTGGGAACCTGACCCTGAACGTTTCCCCAAAGGTTTGGGTGGGGTCACTAGTGTGGCCAAACAACATGGGATGAAATCGATCGTCTGGTTCGAACCGGAACGGGTAACGCCCGGTTCCTGGCTATATGTAAACCATCCCGATTGGCTTTTACCAACCACTCCCAAACCGGGGGAGACCTGTCTCCTCAACCTGGGCCACTCCGAAGCGCGTGAGTGGCTCATTGATCATTATGACAAGATGATCAAGGAAAGTGGTATCGAGCTCTACCGTCAGGATTTCAACATGGCGCCATTGCCCTGCTGGGAGTCTGGAGATAGCGATGGACGCCGGGGTATCTCCGAGAATCATCATGTGCAGGGGTATCTGGCCTTCTGGGATGCCTTGTTGGAACGGAATCCCAACCTCCTGATTGACACCTGCGCCAGCGGGGCTCACCGCGATGATCTGGAGACCCTCCATCGCTCAGTTCCTCTGTGGCGGAGCGATTGGGCCTGGGAACCCACCTCCATGCAGTGCCAGACCTATGGCTTGGCTCAATGGGTGCCCTACTTTGGGACCGGAGTCACCTCCGAGGATCCGTATACCTTCTATAGCGACATGACTCCGTTCATGCTCTTTTCCTGGGACATGAACCGCAAGGACCTGAAATTCGAGGACCTGCGTGGTTTGGCGAAGGTGTGGAAAGAGGCCGCCCCTTCTTATCTCGGAGATTTCTATCCCCTCACCCCTTACTCTCTGGCAGAAGATGTTTGGCTGGGTTGGCAGTTTCACCGTGAGGACTCGAATTCGGGTCTGGTCCAGGTCTTCCGGAGAAAGAACAGCATCTATGAGTCAGCGCGCCTGAAACTTTCGGGGCTGGATGATCAGAAAGTGTATGCCTTCCACCGTCTGGATCAGAATGCGCCAGAGGTACGGATGTCTGGTGCGGAACTGCGCGCTCAAGGCTTCCCGGTTGTTTCCACCAAGGCTCCAGAAGCGGTGATTTGGGTCTACACGATGATGGAAAGCCAATAAGAACCTCACCTTTCCAGCTCCCCTCTCCCACAAAGAGAGGGGAGCGAACTCCCTCTCACCTATTTTTTTTCTTTTTTTATCTTGACACCGCCGATCCCCTCATGTATCACCGGATACGTGTCCGGATACGGTTCCGAGTCACTTTGAAGTGAGCCAAGCCGAGTAAATAGGAGGAAATCCTGTGAGAACTTGGATGATTCAACCTGGTATATCGCGTAGGACACTCCCGGTCGTCACCATCTTTCTCATGACATTGGGAGCTTGTGGGCAGAACGCAACACCAACAGTGGATTCCTCTTCGGTCATCTCCTTGGATGGGGAATGGCTCCTGTCTACCGACCCGGACAACCAAGGTGTTCAACAGGAATGGTTTAATGGACCCCAAGCGGGCGCGGTGAAGAGCCAGGTGCCTTGGGTCATCGAGGATGTCTTCACAGGATATCATGGCGTGGTGTGGTATTGGCGTGACTTCATGGTTCCGGCGAATCCGGTACCGGATGGGCGTTATCTGTTGCGCTTTTGGAATGTCGATTATCTCGCCGAAGTCTGGGTGAATGGGAAATCCGTGGGTGGCCATGAGGGTGCGGCGGGGCTGTTTACCCTGGATGTGACTAGCGCGGTCAAACCCAAGGAATCCAACTGCGTGGCCGTACGGGTCCTCAATCCGAAAGATGAGCCCATTGATGGGATCGCACTCAAGGAGACCCCACACCGTAACAAGACCTGCGCCTTCACATTCGGTTGTGACTACAACCATGGCGGCATTGTCGACTCGGTTGAACTGCTCATTGTTCCAGCCGTGCACCTCACGGATCTGTTTGTTCAACCAAATGTTGAAACAGGTACGATCAAAATTCAGGCCGGGATTGAGAATTCACTGACCACCGATGCCAGCAGCCTTCTGGACGTGAGTGTAGCGTCCGCGGCGGGTGGTGAAACCGTGTCGGTGACATCGCTGCAACGCAACCTTCCGCCGGGCAAGACAATCCTCGAGACCTCCTTGAGAGTCAAAAATCCGCGTCTTTGGCAGTTGGATGATCCTTATCTTTACCGTGTCTGCACGCGTGTCGCCACTGGTGACAAAGGAGCATTCCATGAATCATCTGTACGTTGTGGTTTCCGTGATTTCCATGTTGAGAATGGGTACTTCCGTTTGAATGGTAAACGGATCTTTGTGCGTTGTTCCCACACCGGCAACATGGTGCCCATCGGAATCAGCTTACCTTACCAGGCGGATTATCTCCGCCGGGACTTGATCAATGTGAAAGCGATGGGTTTCAACGCCATCCGCTTCATTTCAGGTCCTGGCGAACGCTACCAACTGGATCTATGCGACGAAATCGGATTGATGGTCTACGAGGAACCCTATGCGGCTTGGCTGCTTGCGGATTCTCCCAAGATGGCCGCAAGGTTTGACTGTTCTCTCTCGGAGATGATCCGGCGGGACCGCAATCATCCCAGTGTGACAATCTGGGGAGTCCTCAATGAAACCGGGGATGGTCCGGTCTTCCGTCATGCAGTGGATTCTTTGCCTCTGGTGCGCTCGCTGGATCCAAGCCGTCTGGTTCTTTTGAGTAGTGGACGGTTTGATTGCCAGCTAAGAATTGGTTCAGTGGCCAATCCAGGATCCAGTCAGTGGGAGAATCTTCTGGGTGAAGAGGGTAATCCCCGTCCGGACCTGAAGACCATTTATCCTTCTCCCGAGGGGGCTGGAGATGCCCACATTTACCCCCAAGTACCACATAACGCCGATACCATCCGCCTTCTGCGGACCTATGGCGAGGGCGGGAAGAACAGCTTCCTGACTGAATATGGGATTGCCAGCGCGGTGGATCTGGTTCGCTTGGCCCGTCAGTTTGAACAGCGCGGTAAAGAGGCGAATGGTGAGGCGGTGTTTTACCGTAAAGCCCTTGACCGCTTCATGCAGGATTGGGAACGTTGGCACATGGCGGAGTGTTTCGGAAGGCCTGAGGATTTCTTCAAGGCGTCCCTGGCTACAAATGCCAAGGATCGTCTCATCGGTCTGAATGCCCTCCGGGCTAATCCCCATTTCAATGGCTACAGTCTGACTGGTACAGTGGACCAGGGTTATTCCGGTGAAGGTCTCACAACCACCTTCCGTGAACTCAAACCGGGGATGATGGATGCCATGTTTGATGGTCTTGCGCCATTACGCTGGTGCCTTTTCACCGAGCCGGTTAATTCTTACCAGGGAAAGCCGGTCAAGATTGATGTGGTGCTGGCTAATGAAGATGTGTTGCTACCGGGCGAATATCCCATACGCATCGAGGTTTTTTCTACTGATTCCCAGCGTGTCTATGAAAAATGTACAAAAGTTACAATTCCCCCTGCAAGTAGTGGGACTCCGGAGCTTCCCTTCGCGATCCCTGTATACACCGAGGAAGTCAGTGCTGGGTGGCCAGCCGGGACTTACCGTCTGACCGCCACATTTGATAAGGGAGGCGCGGCGGCTGGCGAAGAAATCACATTCAACATCTTCGATCCACGCACGCAATCTCCGGTGGATGCTGAAGTAGTTCTCTGGGGAGAAGATGCAGAACTCACCAACTGGTTGAGAGAGCAGGGAATCGCATATCGTCCCTTCTCCTCCGAGCTGCAAACCTCACGGGAATTGATACTTGTTGGTTCGCAACCTCCCGCTCCAGGTGGCGCTCAAGTGTTTACCCAATTAGCCCAGCATATGGCGCATGGATCGACGGTGGTATTCCTCTCTCCTTCCGTCTTCGCGGATGGAAACGATTCGTCCGCATGGATTCCATTGGCACAAAAGGGGGCGTTTGTCTCTCTTCCGAGTGGCATTTATCACAAGGATGAATGGGCTAAGCATCATCGTTTTTTTAATGGCCTATCCGAGGGTGGTTTCCTAGATTATGAGGTCTTCCGCGATACCATTGGCAGTCAAGTTTGGACAGGCGAGGATCCTAAGGCAGAGGTTGTAGCAGCGGCGATTCACGGGGAGCCGGATTATTCATCGGGTTCGATGATTTCGGTGCATTCCTTTAGGGCTGGCTGGTTTATCCTGAATACCTTCCGTATCCGTGAAAATCTAGGCCGTGATCCTGTTGCCGATATGCTCTTGCGGAATATGCTCCATTATGGCGGTAGCCAGTTGAAGGACCCCCTTGCGGACCTGCCCTCTGATTTTGATCAACAGATAGAGAAAATGGGATACAAATAATTGGTTTTATGGGGATTCCTGTGAGGAATTTCTCCATGAATACATTGAATATAAGGCTCTATTTCGGAGGATAAAAGATGAATGGATTGCTTTTGTTGACACTGTTAACGCAAATCACAACAACCGCTTTGCCTACAGCTCCTGAGTTGGATGAACGAAACCGTTGGGTTGAAGCAAAATTTCGTGGAGTCACCGAAACAGCGCCTTTGATTACTGGTATCGAAGTCCTGGCCAATAACGATCCGGTTCAGATGAATGCCCGTGGTGGCAAGCCCTTGCATATCAAGGATAAGGAGTTTACCCGTGGTCTTTATTGTCATGCGGTTAGCCGTCTGATTATCCATCTTCCCATGCCAGCTAAACACTTCGAGGCTGTCGTCGGAATAGACTCCAATGACAACACCAGTGGTCTGCGTGGTAGTGTGGTTTTTAGTGTGGAGGCTGGTGGTAAGGAGCTCTGGCATTCAGAGGTTCTCCATGAGGGAATGCCAGGCGTTCCCGTGTCCGTTGAACTGGGTGGTGTCACTGAATTCGTGCTTGCTGTCGGAGATGCGGGAGATGGTATTGGTTGGGACCAATCCGATTGGGCGGATGCCAAGGTGATCCTTGAGGATGGTTCTGAGTTGTGGTTGGGGGATATGCCGCAGCTGGGTACTCAACGTTCTCTCCATAATACTGATCCGTTCTTTTCGTTTATATATGATGGCAAACCCTCTTCAGAATTCCTTGCCTCCTGGAAACTGGAACGGTCGTCAAAGCAGCTGGATGATGTACGCACTGAATACACACTCATCTATACCGATCCGAAGACAGGTTTAGTCATACGCTGTGTAGGTGTCGGATATGCCGATTATCCCACCATTGAATGGACTCTCTTTTTTAAGAATACGGGCAGTCAGGACACTCCGATTCTCAGCGGTATTCAAGCCATTGATACACGCTTTGAGAGGAGTACGCTGAATGAGTATATTCTGCACCGCAACAAGGGAGATGATTGTACCGCCGACAGCTTTCAACCCATCGATGAACCTCTTCCGGTAGGAACAGATAAAGTCATTGCGAACTGGAGGGGACGGCCGACACAAGGTGAATGGCCGTATTTCAACATCGCGTCAGGAAATGAGGGGATGATTTTTGTGGTGAGTTGGGCGGGACAATGGTCTTCTCAATTTACCCGTGATAATGCCAATGGGTTGCGTCTACGCGCCGGTCAGGAACTGACTCATTTCAAACTCCTTCCGGGAGAGGAAATTCGCACCCCGATGATTGTCCTCCAATTCTGGAAGGGTGATCTACTTCATGCGCAGAATGTCTGGCGTGCCTGGATGATCGCGCACAATATACCCCGTCCCGGTGGAAAACTTCCGCCAGTACCTGAACTCGCCGCATGTAGCTCACATCAGTTCGGTGAAATGATTAACGCTAACACGGATAATCAGAAATTCTTCATTGATAAATACCTGGAACGCGGTCTCATACTTGATTACTGGTGGATGGACGCAGGGTGGTATTATAATAAGACAGGGTGGCCGCATACCGGGACATGGGAAGTCGATGTGAACCGTTTCCCAGGTGGATTGCGTCCCATATGCGATCATGCTCACTCAAAAGATGTTGACATCATTGTGTGGTTTGAGCCCGAACGTGTTACGGCGGATACCTGGCTGACAAACAACCATCCTGAATGGATTCTTGGTGGCAAAGAGGGCGGTTTACTCAATCTGGGCAACAAGGAAGCCTGGACTTGGCTGGTCAATCATGTAGATGGTCTTCTTACATCAGAGGGAATCGATCTATACCGTCAAGATTATAACATAGATCCACTTTCCTTCTGGCGGAACAATGACACCGAGGACCGTCAAGGCATCACCGAGATCCGCCATGTAGAGGGTTATCTCGCTTACTGGGATGAGTTGATTAAAAGGCACCCCAACATGTTAATCGATTCTTGTGCGAGTGGCGGCAGGCGGAATGACCTTGAAACCCTACGGCGCGCCGTCCCACTCTTACGAAGCGACTACATCATGGAGCCTCTCGGTAACCAATGTCATGGATATACACTCCCCTCCTGGTTCCCCTTCTATGGAACAGGTTCTTCCTCGCCGGATACTTACATGATTCGTAGCACCTTGTGCCCCCATTATACAGCGTGTTGGGATCAACGTAAAGAAGATATCGATTGGAAAAACATTAAGCGTATTATGGACCAATGGAAAGAATTTGCTCCGAATTACTTTGGAGATTATTATCCCCTGACCCCATACACCCTCAAGGATACCGATTGGATTGGCTGGCAGTTTTACCGGGCCGAGGAGGGGAAAGGATTTGTCCAAGCCTTCCGTCGTCCTAATAGTATTTATTCCGTGGCACAGCTTCCTTTGAAAGGGCTTGATCCCAAGGCACTGTATGTGGTGACGAATGTGGATGATCCCAAGATGGGACAAGAATTCTCGGGAGAGGATCTCATGACAAAAGGTCTTTCTATTACCATGTATGAGAGACCCTCTTCGGCTGTTTATGTTTATGAAAAAGATTAATGAATTATTTCCTTTACCCAAGATAAAAGATACAGGAATTAAGTGACAGATAATGGGTTGCACGGTCAATGACATAGCGCGGATGGCGGGAGTGGGCCGGTCAACAGTGCTGCGCGCGCTATCCGGTAAACCGGATGTCTCCACGGAGACACGTGAGCGCGTAAAAGCTTTGGCGGCGTCGATGCGATACCGTCCAAACTATATCGCACGCAGTCTCACCCATGGGAAAACAAATCTAGTGGGCGTGTTGTGTAAACCAAGTATTTATTATGCCTCGCATTCAGTGATTGAAGCTGTAGAATGTGGACTCCGTGAGGGTGGGTATTCGACCTTGCTTTTTATTACGGGTAAGGAGAATAGCCCAGAAGAATCGGAAGTCGATCAATTACTGAAAAACCGTGTGGATGGAGTGATCGCGGTTCCCGGATCGATGACAAGTCCAGCAACCTATCATGAACTTGTCGAGGCGGATATCAAACTGGTGACTCTCGATGGCTTGATAGATGATTTGAATGTCCCCCAGATCACCGGAGACAATTACAAAGCTGGATGTCTTGCCGCCGAGCACCTGATTTCATTGGGCCATCGCAAGATCTCCTATCTCGGCATACCGCAAATTTCCAATGTGGGAAGGGAACGCATGAGGGGAGTCTGTGATGCTTTCCAAAAAGCACAGATTCCCGTGGAAGAGAGTCTGTTTAAGGAAATCGATTTTAGCGAATCCATGGCGGAAAAATGTACGGATGAAATACTCTCACTTGAAAGTCCTCCCACGTCGATAATCTGCAGGCATGATGTTTCGGCGCGAGGAGCTATGCGGTCCATTTTGAAAAGAGGGCTGTCTGTACCCAAGGATATCTCCATTGTTGGGAATGGAGATATCCTTGGAAGTGATATGTTCCGGTTTCCATTGACCACGGTACGCTTTCCCGCGCGTCAGATGGCTGATTTCTGCGTAAAGACAATTCTCCAAATGCTTTCCGGAGAGGATGTCGAACCCAAAACCACGGTATTTGACGTAGAATTGATTGTCAGATCATCCACCGGGCCGCTAAACAATCCATAAAAATGCTGTGGCTGGACAGGAGAACACAATGACATGTGAGGGAATATTAACGGGAAAGAAAGCCATTGTAACAGGTTCTGGTACAGGAATTGGCCGCGAGATTGCTCTTGAGTTCGCGCGGCAAGGCGCGGATGTGGTTCTGCATTTTGCGCATAGTGATTCTGGAGCTATCAGCGCCGTTGAGGAAATCCATTCAATGGGACGGAGATCTAAAGCGTTTCGCGCAAATTTTAATGATGTTGATGAAGTGATGACATTTGCGAACTCAGCGATAGAATTTCTGAATGGTGCCGATTGTCTTGTGAATAATGCCGGTATTACCTTTAACAAACCTTTCCTTAAAGTGACCCGCGAACAGTTTGACCAGATGTATCATGTAAATATCCGTGCTCAGTTCTTTCTGACACAGAGGGTTGTCGCTGAAATGGAGACGCATCAAGGTGGGAATATTTGTAATATCACCTCTATTCATGGAGTTCAAGGCGCCCCAGAACACTCTGTGTATGCTGGTACCAAAGGTGCCATCATCGCCTACACACGTTCACTCGCTGTTGAACTCGCTCATAAAGGGATCCGTGTGAATGCGATCGCTCCAGGATGGGTGACTGTCGATAATTACTATAAAGTTCTCCCAGGTTTCAATGAAGGAGATGCTCGTAAGGATGCAGCTGAAAAAGTTCCTTTGGGACGCTCGGGTATTCCAAAGGATATTGCCAATATCGCTGTTTACTTGTGCTCGGATAAATCACAATATATTGTCGGTCAAACAATTGTTGCTGATGGTGGAACCACCTCATTGATGTCTTTGATTTCGGATTTCAGACATGAGTCTTCCGCAAAATTCGGGATTGGGTATCTTCCAGGTGTTTGACACCTGATAATGGGGAGTACGTTCTTGATCATGATACAGGAGCATTATAAATGAAGCATGAAATCAGTTCGTTTGGAGGGCCTAAACAGTCGAATCTGTATGCTTTTGGAATTGCTTTTGTAGCTTCGGTGGGTGGGTTTTTATTTGGATATGACTTGGCGATCGTCTGCGGAGCAAATATATATTTGGAAGATGTCTTTAATTTATCTCCTGCAGCATTAGGATTTGCGACTGGAAGCGCCGCACTAGGATGTATTTGTGGACCATTTCTCGGGGCATGGATGTGTGATGCGTTGGGACGTAATGTAACGATGATGGTTGCCTGTGCATTGCTGGGAATTGGTTCATTATTTACAGCTATTCCAAATGATATTACAACTTTCAATATATTTCGTATTGTCGGAGGAATCGGTGTTGGCCTATGTTCCGTAGCCTCCCCGATGTATATATCGGAAGTTTCTCCTCCCCGAATGCGAGGCGCTTTGGGTGTAATGTATCAACTCGCAATTGTGGTTGGTAGCATTGCAGCTCCATTTGTATCATATATCATTATAAAAGTTACTTCACCAGAAGTTTGCTGGCGGTGGATGTTTGCATCAGAAATTCTTCCGGTAATAGTCTTTATAATATTACTTTCAATGATGCCACAAAGTCCTCGTTGGTTAGCAGGACGTGCACGTAATGATGAGGCCCTGGCTATTCTCGAACGTGTCGATGGTAAAGACTTTGCCAAAGAGGAGATGAAGCAGATTGAAGCCGCATTACAAGAGGATTCTGGCAAATTCTCGGAGTTGTTTTCTGAAGGAAACCGGTATGCATTTCTGATCGGTTTGTTATTGGCCTTTTTTAACAATTGGACCGGATGGAGTGGAATGAGTGGATACATTCCAAGATTGTTTGAAGCTACAGGTTTGGATGATAGATCCGTTGCTTTTTTACAATTTGCTGTAACATATGGTTTTATGGGTATTGTGACACTACTAGCATGTTGGATTGTGGATCGTGTTGGCCGGCGTCCGCTTTGGTTGGTAGCATCTGTGATCATGTGTATTGTCACAGCACTAACAGGTGCTGTATTTCATTTTCACCTAAGTGGATGGCCAGTCCTCATTGTGATTATTTTTTGTACAATTCCACATGGACTTGCTCTTGGCCCATTACCTTGGTTAATGATATCAGAAATTTTCCCCACCCGGTTAAGGGGAAAGGCAGTATCACTAACAACTGCATTCCTTTGGTTAACCATTTATAGTGGAGCTCAATTATTTCCAATATTGGAGAGTTGTTCAGAATCTATCATCGGATCTCGAGGTGGAGTGTTCTGGTTATTCTCAATCGTGTGCATTTTTTCTTTCATATTTGGATTGAGGATGCTTCCAGAAACAAAAGGGAGAGTGCTCGAGGAAATTGCGGCCTCATGGAAGAAGAAATGAAACATAATGGGAGGATTATCTCATGAGATGCAGAAAATATTCAAAATTAAAATTCTTTCTAATGATTAATTTAGTCTATGGAGTATTCTATATGAATATTGTCCAAGCAGAGGATAACATGGATAAACAAATTCAGAGCACATCCAAAAGTGAACTCGTTGAGGTACTCACCAAGAATTTGAAACCCACAAAAACTATTACATTCGAAGATGGATCCAATATCCTAATACTTCCATATGGAGGCAGAGTTCTCGGACTATTCGCCAAAGGAAATGAGGAAAATTTTTACTGGACAAATACAGCGTTGAGTTCCGTGAATACCGCGAAGGATTTTTATCTTAGCAACGAATGGCATAATTCAGGTGGAGACCGGACATGGTTATCTCCGGAAATTGATATCTTTTTCCCAAATTTTCCAAACACAGAGAAATATTGGCAACCCAGGGAACTGGATCCAGGGAATTATGAAGTTTATGAAGAGGGTCATGAACTTCGGTTGGTCAACGAGATGATAATCCATTTTACAAGACCGGATCAATCACTCAAACTTAGGTTGACGAAATCTTTTGGATCCGCACCACAACCACTCAGATATGAAAAATACATCGATATGAGCTCATTGGAATATGCTGGCTATACACAATATACACAACTGGAAATCATCAATGGAGAATCTGCAGATATTCCTGCTGTCGGATTGTGGAATCTGGTTCAAATGCCGCATGGGGGAGATATGATTATCCCCACCTATGATCAAGCAATACCAAAAATTTATTTTGGTGATATCCTCCCTGAAGATCTGCTAGTAACTGATCATCTGATCAAGTATAAAATGAGAGCTCAGGGTGAACAAAAAATTGGGATTAGAGCGGTGACAACCACTGGAAGGATTGGATATTGCTATAGAAATGGTAAAATATACAATCTAATCGTTCGAAACATTTCTGTAAATCCATCTGGAGAGTATGTGGATGTACCCTGGAATAATCCTGACGACTTAGGATATTCTACGCAAGCATGCAATATTAACAGCAAACTTGGATCTTTTAGCGAATTGGAATATCACATTCCTGCTATCGGTGGATCAACCAGAAAGAGAAGTTGTCATGATGAGGCGCAGGTATGGGCTTTTCGAGGATCAGAGACAATAATCAATGAAGTTTCCAAATGCCTGCTTGGTGTATCAATAGAAGATTAATTCAGGGGAACATAGATAAATCATGCACAAGACACTTCAAAAAATTGAACAGTATCATTGTATTCCTATTATTGTAGAGTTTGATGATATAGAGAACATTATTCCAATCTGTGATGTTCTATCGGATAATGGATTACCTCTGGTAGAAATCACAATGAGAACTGAAAGTGGAATACAAGCAATACGAAAAGTAGTCAAAGAACGGCCTAATATGTTAGTAGGCGCTGGAACAGTCCTTACCAAGGAACAAGGAATTACCGCCATTGAATCAGGAGCACATTTTCTTGTAAGTCCTGGACTAGACCTTGATTTAGTCTCACTTGCTCAACTGAACAGTATTCCGATAACACCAGGTACTTGCACCCCAACTGAGGTGCAAACCGCATTGAAACATGGAGTTGAAGCAGTAAAATTTTTCCCCGCAAGTACAATGGGAGAACATAATACACTAAAATACATGGTTGGTCCCTATCCATCCATGAAATTTGTAGTCACTGGTGGTGTGACACTGGAAAATATTTGTAGTTATCTCGAATTACCCAATGTTCTAGCTTGTGGTGGAACATGGATGTTTACTGGAACGAGAATATCCAATCCCAATCTCAAAGAAATAGCCGAGAAAACACAAAAAACAGTGGAAATCATCGATATGATTAGAAATCAGGAAAGAAAAGAAGTGGAAGTATGAGTCATTCCTCATTTGTCTGTTTTGGAGAATTATTATTACGGCTCGATTCAAATGGATATGAGCGGATTATTCAATCGGAAAGTTTTCGAGCCAGGTATACTGGGGCTGAAGCGAATGTGGCTGTATCACTTGCATCTTTTGGTTGTGAGACATATTCGGTGTCTCTTGTTCCAGATAATGAAATTGGACAAGCATGTATCAATTATCTTCAGCGCTATGGTGTAAATACGAGGAATATTTTAAAGAAAGGAGACAGGCTAGGAATTCTTTTTGTGGAGACTGGCGCTTCGCAACGTTCCACCAAGGTCATTTATGATAGGAAACATAGTAGCATCACAGAAGTTTCCATAAATGACTTTAATTGGAATAATATTTTACCGGGCAAATCCTGGTTTCATTTTTCAGGTACCGCGGCTGCGTTGGGAAGTAATGTTGTTGATGTCATTCGAGAAGCTTTAAAGACAGCGAAGAAACTTGGAATTACGACGAGTTGTGATATCAATTACCGGAGTAAATTATGGAGTATGCAAGAGGCTGGAAATGTCCTTTCTGAACTGATGAAGGACGTTGACGTATTTATTGGAGGCATTGAGGATCCACAAAAGATTTTTGGTGTAACGAACCTTGATGATATTCAAATTGACAGCAACAATCATATTATTCACGGAGCTAAAGGACTGACAGAATTGTTTGGTTGTAAATATGTGGCATTGACCCTAAGAGATGGATCATCTGCATCAAATAACAGTTATTCGGGAATGATTTATCATGGCAATGAATCAGTTATCAGCAAAGAATATGATATACAGATTATAGACCGGATTGGTGCGGGAGATGCATTCACTGCGGGTATCATTTATCAGCTCATGAGAGAATCGGATTTAAAAACCGTTGTCGAATATGCCACCGCAGCTGCCTGTCTCAAACACACTATTCCAGGAGACTTCAACCTCTCAACTGTGAAAGAAGTGGAAATGGTAATGTATGGTGGCCATTCAGGACGTGTTCAACGTTGAAAAGTAAATTAATATTTTATGTGATAATAATTTATAATTATGAGGTCGAGTGGTTAATGATTATTCAGTCAGCAGAATTAAACACACTAGTTGAGAGTATTTTCAAGAGCCGGGGCCTTTCTGTACGTGACAGCGGCATTATCTCCAATTGTCTGATACATGCGAATTTACGTGGAACCGATTCCCATGGCGTCCTTCGTGTTCCACACTATGTGCAAAGACTCGAAGCTGGCTCAATAAATCCGTGTCCGGTCACAAAAATTCAACGGACGGCTGCTGCTACGGCAATGATTGATGGCGATCATGGATTTGGACATGTAACGAATTGGGATGCCATGGGAGCCGCCATTGATATCGCCAAAGAATCAGGAATTGGTTTTGTCGGTGTCAACAATAGCAATCATTGTGGAGCGTTATCTTTTTACGCGCACAGGGCCATAGAAGCGGGTATGATTGGAATCATTTTCACTCAAACAGATAAAGGTGTCGTACCATATGGAGGACGTTTGCCATTCTTTGGCACAAATCCCTTGTGCTTTGGGATTCCTTCGTCATCGGACGTCCCGGTTGTTCTCGACATGGCGACCAGCACGGTAGCCGCCGGACACATTTTCAAAGCACGGATAGAAAACAAACCAATCCCATCGACATGGGCTTTGGATGAACAAGGACAGCCAACAACCGATCCTCACAAAGCAGCGTATTGGACACCCGCCGCTGGTGCCAAAGGATATGGATTAGGAGTCATTGTTGACATATTAACAGGTCTCTTGTCAGGCGGCACATTTGGTCCCAATGTCGCCATTATGTATGGTGACATTGATAAGAAACGGAATCTCTGCCACCTACTTGGGGCCATCGATGTGAATCGTTTTAATGGTCATAGCAATTTTCTAGAACAAGTGACCACAATGGTAAAATCTCTGCATGAGGTTCCCCCAGCTGAAGGATTTGATATGGTTCGAGCACCTGGTGAGCCGGAATACATGTGCTCAATCGAACGCAGCAAGAATGGTATTCCATTGGACGACAAAGTGTGGAATGAACTTATAAAACTAAAACCTTGAAAAATATTCATTAAACTTATGAGAATTGGAGAATTTCAATGAAAAGAGTACTCATCACTGACTATGGATTTCCTCACGTGAACCTTGAAAAGGAAATTATCGAAACTGCGGGTTATGAATTTGCCACTGTTCAACCAAATTGCCAGAACGAGGATGATCTGATACGTACATGTAAAGATGCGGATGTTCTTTTAGTTCAATGGGCTCCCGTGACACGCCGGGTTCTGGAGGCGCTCCCGAGAGTACGTTGTATTGTAAGATATGGTGTTGGTGTGAACAATTTCGATCTGGATGCCGCCAAGGACCTGGGTGTAGTGGCGGCCAATGTACCTGATTTCTGTGTGGATGAGGTGGCCAATCATGCTTTGGCGATGATTATGTCTCTTTGCCGTAGAATTCCACAAGATCATCAGCAGATTATTAAAGGAGGCTGGGGAGTCAATCCATTCCGGCCAATCTATGCATTCACGGAACTGACTCTTGGACTCGAAAGTTTTGGAAAGATCGCGCGTAATCTTGCGCGAAAGGCGAGTGCTCTCGGTTTCAATATAATTGCACATGATCCCTATGTAAAAGATGAGGTTTTTCAAGAATTGAATACAAAACGTGTGGAATTTAAGGAATTACTCGAGCAATCCGATATCATTTCTTTACACTGTCCCTTGGTTCCCGCCACCAACCATCTTATGAATAGTGAGGCGTTTCATCAAATGAAGACGGGAGCCATTCTCGTTAATACCTCGCGTGGACCTGTTGTACATGAAGAAGCGTTGATTGATGCGCTTAAGTCTGGTCATCTCAGTGGAGCTGGGCTCGATGTATTTGAAGTTGAACCACTACCAGCAAGCAGCCAACTCCGGGAGTTTCCCAATGTCATCATGACCAGTCATGCGGCATCAGTTTCTGAAAAGGCCGTAGAGATTCTTCAACGTAAAGCCGCCGAGGCTGCGAGGGACTTCCTTATGGGAAAGGATCCTGTCTCAAGGCTCGTATAAACTGGATGAAGAAGGAGAAATATTATGAAAATTGTACGTTTCAAAACCAACAAGTATATCCAAGGTGTCTGTGGAATATTGGAAGACAATGGAAAGATCAACATACTCAAGGGAGGGCTTCTTGATCCGGTCGAAATTACGAACGAGACTGTCACAGGAAATGAAATTACTTCATATCTTCCACCGGTCGATCCCCCAAATGTACTCGCGATTGGAAGAAACTACCGTGAACATGCCGCTGAGACTGCGGATGATCTTCCCAAGGCACCACTTTTATTCATCAAAGCCACCACATCCTTAATTGGGCATGAGGAAAACATTGTGATCCCCAAAGTGGCTCCGGACTTCGTGGATTATGAGGCGGAATTAGTGCTTATAATTGGACGCAAGGCAAAGAATGTTCCAGTGGAAAAAACACTTGAATATGTGGCTGGATACACCTGTGGACATGATGTATCGGCGCGGGACTGCCAACAGCGTGATGGACAATGGGCAAGAGCTAAAAGCTTTGATACCTTCGGTCCAATTGGGCCATATGTTATCACTGATATAGACACAAGTGACTTACGGATCCGCATGAGATTGAATGGTGAAACCGTTCAAGATCAATCCACAAAAGATATGGTCTTCAATGTCCCCTATCTGATCAGTTATCTGAGCCATTCAATGACATTACTTCCGGGTACGGTACTCTTTACTGGTACCCCGTGTGGTGTAGGCATCGCGCGTAAACCACCATTACTATTAAAAAGTGGGGACCTGTGCGAAGTAGAAATTGAGAATATCGGAATATTACGCAACCGGGTGATTGCTGAATATAAGTTTGAAAATGACAATGACCCAACTCGCTAGAGAGATTTCGAATGTGAAAGTGATGGAGGGTGAAGCCGCGCTCTGGTGGCTGGCTCAAGCAGGATTTGTTTTCAAAACCAGCACGGAGAAAGTGATCTATCTGGACGCATATCTGTCGAATGTGGTGGAAAAAACATTTGGTTTCAAAAGGCTCTCGCTGGCTCCCATCCAGGCGGAAGAGGTTCGGGCGGATTGGGTGATCAGTTCACATGAACATCTCGACCACTTAGATATCGAATCAATACCGATCATCGCCAGGAACTGTCCAGAATGTCAGTTTGCCGGTTCAAGTGAATGTATGCCTGAATTCGAGAAGATGGGTATACCCAGAGAGAAAGTCAAGGTTCTCGAACCAGGCAAACAGTATTCTATCGAAGGAATTATCATTAATACAGCGCGTTCGGATCATGGAGACCTTTCTCCCACAGCCCTTTCTCTTCTCCTGGAATTTGGACAAATACGAGTATTATTCACTGGCGACACATCCATGAACATCCCCTTGATCCAACCACTCATCGGCATTAAACCTGATATTCTAATCCCATGCATAAATGGGCGCTTTGGGAATCTTAATGGAGAAGAAGCCGCAGAGTTAACAGCAGTCGTCAAACCACGTGTCGTTATTCCATGCCATTATTGGATGTTCAAGGAACATAATGGGGATCCAGAAAGTTTTGCACAAGCTTGTGCACGCCAATGTCCGGATGTAAAGGTATTATTTTTGAGTCCGGGAGAAGGAATTATTTTGAAACAGGAGACTTGTGAACCCATTCAATTGGGTATGTAAGAGGAACAATCATGACAAGAAGAATTCGTTTTGTAGAGGCGCTCCGTGAGGGCATGCGCCAGGAAATGGAAAGAGACTCAAACGTCTTTGTCATGGGCGAAGGCGTGGGTCCACATGGCAGTTGTTTCAAACAAACTGACGGATTTACTGCCCAATTTGGTGAAGACCGATCCAGGGATACACCGATCTCAGAATTGGCGATCGCGGGAACCGCCGCCGGTGCAGCATTACTAGGAATGCGCCCCATCGCTGATCTCATGTGGATCGACTTTTCGATGTTAGCGATGGATCAAATCTGCAACCAGGCCGCCAAGTTGAGATATATCTCGAATGGCCAGGTAAACGTTCCGGTTGTTTACAGGATGACAACTGGAAAATCGAAATCCAATGCAGCCCACCATTCAGGATCCTTTTACTCATGGTTCATAAACACACCCGGCCTCAAGGTTGTCGTTCCAAGTACACCTTATGATGCAAAAGGTCTGATAATCTCGGCTATTCGTGATAATGGCCCCGTCGTGTATCTGGAGCACAAGTTGTTGTTAAATAATCGTGGAGAAGTCCCTGAGAAATCTTATGTAATCCCATTGGGGATTGCCGATGTAAAACGTGAAGGAACAGATCTGACCATCGTGGCGACCGGAGCTATGGTAGGTTTCAGCATGATGGCGGCGGAAGTATTGGCTAAAGAAAATATCTCTATGGAAGTTGTAGACCCGCGAACATTGATGCCATATGACGGGGAAACCATCATCAAATCAGTACGGAAAACCAAGCGGCTATTGGTGGTAGATGAAGGTTTCCGTTATTGCGGATTCGCCTCGGAAATAATTTCGTTCGTGGTTGAGAATGCAATGATGGAATTGAAACAGCCCCCACGCCAATTGACCACAATGCATACGACTATCCCATTCAGCCCACCCATGGAGGATTATGTATTCCCTAATCCAAGTCTAATCGCGGAGACAGTCCGCACGATGTTGAAGGTGTAACGCAGGGAGATATGGAAATGGAAAATCAGACAAAAATCCAACTACTTGAGACCATGCTGCGGATTCGCAAGGCCGAATTACAGCTAGCGGTGATGTATAAGAATGGAAAGGTTCCCTGCGCGGCGCATCTTTATGAAGGTGAGGAAGCCATCGCCTCGGGCGTATGTGCCAATCTACGCCGGGATGATTGCATGACGAGTACCCACCGTGGTCATGGTCACTGCATTGCAAAAGGACTCTCGATGCGAGAAATGATTGCCGAAGTATGCGCCAAAAAGACCGGGTGTTGCGGTGGCAAAGGTGGCACGATGCACCTTTTTAAGCCAGAAACAGGTGTGATGGGAACAGTCGGAATTGTTGGTGGTGGAATCCCTCTCTCAACGGGTCTGGGGTTGGCCATGAAAATGCAGAAGACCGACCGTGTGGCAGTCAGTTTTTTTGGAGATGGCGCCTCTAATAATGGATCCTTCCATGAAAGCTTGAATTTAGCGGCACTGTGGAAATTACCCGTCATCTATGTTTGTGAAAATAACCAATACGCGACATCTGTGGCGGTATGGCGTTCAACCTCAGTGAAAGACATCGGTGTCCGGGGGGTGTCATATGGTATTCCTGGTATTACGGTAGATGGAAACAAAGTGGATGAGGTCTATCAGGCTACAGCGGAGGCGGTTGACAGAGCGCGTAAGGGACTCGGTCCTACCTTGCTCGAATGCAAAACTTACCGTATCCGTGGCCATTTTGAGGGAGATGACGCCATTTATCGAACCAAGGAGGAAGTTGCCGAAGCACGGCAGCGTGATCCGATAGAATACTGGATGAAACGACTCATATCCGAGGATGTTATCAAGCAATGTGACTTTGACGCAATGAGTGAGAAAGCGGATAAAGAAGTGGAGGATGCCGCCAAGTTCGCGGAGGAGAGTCCGTTCCCGGATCCTGAGGATGCATTAGTTCTGACAGCTAGTCTGTAGAGGAGAAGAATCATGGCGAATGTAATTGTTATGCCACGATTGGGGCAAACAATGGAAGTTGGTGAAATTGTTGAATGGCTCAAAAATGAAGGTGATCCAGTTCAAAAGGGCGAAATCATTCTGAACATTCAATCAGATAAAGCCAATCTCGAGGTTGAAGCAGATTACTCGGGTGTCTTGGTAAAAATCCTGGCCACACCCGAGGATGGTGAGATTGACTGTTTTGAACCCATTGGAATTATCGCCGAACCAGGTGAAGAGGTCGATACCGATCAGGTAATCAGTGAATTCCGCAAAAAGCAGGGGGCATGAAGAATGCAAGTCGATCTATCGGGTCAAGTGGCGGTAGTCACTGGCGCCGCGCAAGGAATCGGACAGGCTATTGCCAGCGCCCTGGTGAAGAATGGCGCGAATGTGATCCTTTCTGATATTCAAGAAGAGAAGGGGATGGCCACCACAGCGGAACTAGGGCAGAATGCCTTTTTTCAAAAGTGTGACATTTCAGATCCTGATCAGGTTCGCAGCCTCTTCGATTCGGTAGTATCACGGCATGGAAAAATTGATATCGCCATCAATAATGCCGGTATCAATACAAGCAAACCCGAGGAAAGAGTCACCATCGACCAATACCCCGATGAGGTCTGGCACCGTATCATGAATGTCGACCTTCACGGGACCTTCTATTGCTGTAAGGCGGAAGCAGGATACATGATCAAACAAGGATCGGGTACGATAGTCAACATTGCTTCCATCGCGGGAGTCACCCCCTTACGGCTTCAGATCGGTTTTGTAGCCGCCAAGGCGGGCATGATCCGGATGACCGAGGCGATGGCATGTGAATTGGGTCCCAAAGGGATTCGTGTTAACTGCGTGTCTCCCGGATCAACACTGGTTCAAGGTACACGGCAGCTGTTCTACAACAACACTGAAATGGCGAAACAGATTGTGTCTTTCATCCCCCAAGGGCGTCCGGGCGAGACCAATGAAATCGCCAATGCGGTGTTGTTCCTCGTGTCGGATGCCGGAAGTTATGTAAATGGTCATAACCTGATTGTAGATGGTGGCTGGACCTGCGGTTTTTCAAGGGATTTTTAAAGAACACTGCATACTTCGGTACAATAGAAGCACATTGGATACTCGTTTGAATGAGGATTCAATGTTCTTTTTGTGTGTAGATGCTAGACAGTCTACAAGGGTAGGAGTTATAGTCTTCTTGTTAGTTCCTTTTATTATGGATTTTTTGTTGTTGTATCGGTTACAAGTGAACAGGTTTTGAATGCAATAGACCTACGGAGACTATGATGCGATTCCACTGCCTGTGGATTACCCTGGTCTTTGTGTTGATGGGTGTTGAGGTCTCCAGCGCGGAAGCTTTGGTGGCAGATAACCACGCAATTGCTCCGGAGATCAGGCGTGAAATCGCCTCCCGCCTGAATCGTCCTCTTCCGGATATCGAGGCCATCATCCCTGGATATCATTCACCATCGAAAAACAACGTTGGCTTAGTCATCGGGAACCTGGATATTTCCAGCGCGGATGAAATCCCATGGGGGAGAGCCATTGGTCAGATTCTCCGCTGGCAACTACCATATGGTCCCACACTTCTCCTTCGATCACCCCATGTCGAACCAGACCGTTTCCGGTCAGATCTGTACATGCCTGGAGTCGATCGGAATCAGATTGCGGTAGGCTTGGATGCGATTGTGCCAGCCTTCAGACGGCTGGGGCTGGAAAACGGCCTGACTGGAAAAGGACAACTGGATGCCGCCAAGTTCTCTTTAACCTTCGAACTCTACTCCTTTCCAGACAAAGGGCTGAAGAAGACCTATTCCTTCGAAGGCACTCCCGCTGAATTCCCAAAGGTCTTTGGAAATTTGTCAACAAATGTCCTGAACGACTTGGGAGTACAGATAACTGATGCCACCCGTACATACATCAGCCAAGCATCACCGAAATCCTTCGAAGACCTGAGCTGGTATGCCGGGATCATGAAGACAGCCGACTCAATCGAGGCTGAAGCGCTTCTCGATGAGATAGAAAACAAATGGAAAAGTGGCACTGACTTCCCCGCCATGGTGCCGTTGCTCTGTTACTCCATCAACAGGGCACTCATGGAAAAAGGGATTGATGCAGGTCCCAAGTACCAGGCGATTCTGGACCGGTATCCGCATCATGCCGGAGTGGCCAACTATATCTTCAGATGCTGGAGTAATTCTGGAGACGGTGAGGCGAGGGAGAAGCTTCTTTCCGTCGTCTCCAGTGTAGTCAAGGAAAATCCCCTGGATACCACTTCTCTCGCCAGACTGGGAGAGACTTACCTGATGGGTAGGGGTGATCCCATGGAGGGACTGGCGCTCATTCTTCATTCCGCTGAGGTATTTCCACGTTGCTACCGGACTTGGTGGACTGTTTCAATTTGCTTGCGACGGGCACGGAATGTCTTATTCCCCGGCTTGGAGGAACAGGCCTTACTCGATTTCTATAATGAGTTGGACCAGATCTCGGAAGCCTGCTTCGCGCGCGCACTCAAGATGTTTCCTGATTCACCGGAGCTCCTTGGTATACCTCCCGATCAGGCAACTCAGAATGTGGGTAGAGGTTCTCAAGCCTTCCCGGGAAGCACTTCCGGTCAAACCCAAGCAACCACGCAAAAATCTCCGGGTGCTGGTATGAGATGGAACCGAGGACTAATCGCACAAGATGAAAAGGATCCCCGGATAATCATCGAGGCTTTGAAGGAGTCGATGGACTCTCCATACTCTGATTCCACGCTACGGCTCTTCTGGAATGCGAGTTTTTGTCTCGACCAAGCGGACCAGGATCAGATGCTGGATGATGAAACGCTCTTTGCTCTGGCTCAAGAGTTGGGTGCGATGGCCAAAGACACCTTCTGTTTCGCGGTCAGTGGGAAGATGACAGGCGCGCTGAAATGTCTCTTGCGGTGTGGAATGAAGGATCTTGCCCTGAAGGAAGCCCGTGAGGTAGTCAAAGGGTATCTGGACAGGAACGAGTTCCCTTCCAGAGAGAGAGATGAGCTTGCGGAGGTGGCCATTTACTTGGGGGATGGGGATTTGGCCGCGAAATGTTTTGAATCCTACAAGCCCATGAGTACCCGGAGCGTACCCAATTTCGAGGATTTCCTTGAGAGTCTCAAAGCCATGGTTCTCTCCGTGCAAGGAAAGCCGGATGAAACCAAGGCGCTCCTGGAGAAACGGATTGCGGAATCCGAGGACAACCTTTACTCACGGCTCCGGTACCTGGAGATCAGTCTTCAACAACCAGTGAATGAGACAATCAAACAGGAATGTATCAAGTACTTGATCGGCTATGCTCCGATGGAGATCGAACTGAAGGTACGTCCAAGGTTTGGTGGAGGTATACAGCTTCCACAGGGATATGCGCCCATGTTCTATCAAGCGATCTTGAGGCACATCGCTGAGGGGCATGTCGCACGGGCCGTGGGTGATCATGTTAAAGCGCTTGAGAGTTACCGTCAGGCTGACGCGCTCGCTTCGAAATGCAGTCATATATTAAGCCTTGACTTGGGGTTTGGGGAATCACCACACATTTCCCACCTGCTCTGGGATGAGCGGCGGATGCTATTCTCAAAAGGTGAGATACAACCGGAGGTAAAGCAATGAGATCCTCCGTCTCCGCCAAATTGGGGAATTCTCTTCCCATCCTCCTTCTAGTCACCGCAGCCATAAGTGGAGTCTTCCCGGGGTATGTGCATGCTCAAGTGACAGTGGGCATTATTCCCTCCACGGCTCTTGACTTGCACAAGTCACCTGTATTGGACCTGATTTACACCAGCCTCACTGGATCCCCAGGCGTCGCCCTCCTGGAACGTCAAGAGATTGACAAGATTCTCGAGGAACAGGCGCTTCAGTTGGCATGGACAGCGGAGGGAATGGATGCCCGCCGTCAGATTGGCCAGTTGCTCAAGGCTGATCTGGTGGTCCTCTTGGAGGGATCGCGGAAGGGGAGTGTCCGGAAACTCGATGTGGTGGTGGCCAACACTGCGATGGGGTTGAGATTATTAAAGGCTCAACATGCCTGGGATGAATCTGATCCTGAAACAGTGGCGGAGGACATTGTCCAGGATGTCCTGGAAGCCATCACACGGAACCAACAGCCTCTCCGTCAGATCGTCGCTGTCTCCCCCTTTTTAGGCCAAGACAATGCCAGACCTCAACTCGATGTGCAGCAGGTCTATGCGGAGATTGTGGAGCAAGCGGTTTCCCACGTGGAGGGTGTACGAACGGTGGAGATTGCGGAGGGCCAGGCGCTTTCCAAGGAAATCGCCTTGGTTGGGGCTGATCCCGTGAAACGTCCTCACGCTCCCTGTTACTTCTTTGGAAACTACACCAGCACGGGTAAGGACAAAGATCGCCGTGTGGAGTTGAAGATGGAGCTCAAGCGGGGAGAAACCCTCCTGGGAGAGAAAACCTCCGGCACGATTGAGCCGGGTGCGGCTGCTGAGTTCCTTCGTAAAGGCGCTCTGGATCTCCTCGCGGCCTCGCTCAATGAACCCCCAGTTGAATCCGATCCCGCTAGCGAGGCCGAGCAACTGGCCAACCGTTCCGTGGAGTTCCAGCGCGTGGGTGAGACGGAGGAGGCTTTAAATCTCATCGAGGCGGCCTTGTTGGTCATGCCCGATTTCAAGATCTTCCATGGTGTGGCGCAAAGACTCTGCGATAAAATGTGCGCCGAGTATTTGGAGGGGCCACGGTTGACCGCCGACAAACTGGCCTGTGCCCAGCGTGGGCTCGATTACGCCATGCGCTCCTTGGATCATTTGATGATCTATATCTACTGCATTCATCCTCTTGAAGTTACACGTTTACAACAAGAGTACTTCAATGAAATGCGGAATGTTATTTCCCGTTTGGGATGGTCTTATAGCATGGAGGGCATCCCACCGGTCCTGAATGAACGAATGCAGGAATATTTTTGCCGGAGAAGCGCGATCGAAATTTCTTATTTTGAAAACCTGCATCAACGTGGACTGTTGTCCGCGATATTTGCTTCCTCTTTTGATCTAAATATGGGGGAGACCACGTCAGTAGACATTAAACTCCGTGCACTTCGTCTCCTCAATGAATATCCACGGCAGTTGTATGAACTTTATTGTCTCATCAACAGTTCTAAGGAGCCAACGGAACGAAACAGCGAGGATGACAAGTTTCTGGAGCAAGTGGCCAAAGAGGAGGGTGAAAACATCCGTCTGGCCTATGAGATCTGCCAGCTGCTCCATACCGATGGGGCTGCTTCAGATCTAGTTCCCAAGCTCACCGCCGCTCAGGAAAAAATGGACAAACTCGGGGTTCCGGTCACGAATCTTCCCTCCCTGCTAAAGAAGAAGATCGATGACTTGAACGGTGTTCCCACTCCGACACCCCTTCCCGAACGAGAGAGGCGTGCCCGCGCCTTTAGCCATGATCCCTTTGGCCCCACTCCCGTTCCGACTCATGACCCCAAAACAGGTCCACGTCCCGCTGAAATCTTTATGTTCAATAAAGAAGAACCTGAGGTGGTGTTCAAACCCATTTTCGATCCAGAGGAGATCCCATTTCCAGGGCATCAGGAAGCCTTCAAAGCTCCCCCCATTGAAGACTGGTTCCGAGCTGGGCCGGATGTGGATGTCATCCGCTTGGCGGGAACTCTGTATGTACAACGCGCCAAGGATGAGTTTATCCGTGTGCCTCTCAACCTCCGGGAAGGGGAGGGAATCCGGCAGGTTTTATGGGATGAAAAGTATGTGTGGATCCTGCTCAGCGGTTCCACTCCGGGAGTGATTGTCCTGGATCCTAAAACCATGGAGATGGTTTCCTTTACCCAGGAGCAGGGGCTTCTTCCGATGGAGAGAGCGGCCTCGGCTGTGGTGATTGGCCCTGGATGTGTTCTCATCGTTGGCTATGAGGAGAAGACCTGGGTCGGAATCCTCGAGTACTCCGGTCCGGATACGATGAAGGCGGAGGTTCTGTTTGAAGCCACGGAAGCCATGGGACCTCCGGAGGAGCTCTCGACCGCCTTCCAACCGGGAAGATTTGATGTCATCTGCAGCGCTACGAGCGAGGGGAATCCAGTCAGTCAGGTCTTGATCACAAGGACCATCAAGATCCCCGAGGGTTTCACGGGCGGAGTGCCGGTTCTCAAGGTGGACATCAACACCAAGAAGGTCTCCCTCGGAACACCTCCACCTTCCCCACGGACCTCATTCAGTGGGCATCACGATGAGGTTCAAGAGGCTATCCAGAAAAGGAACGAAGATCGCTGGGCGGTATATGAGTTGGCCTTGCGGGTTGTCGTTGATGGCCAAACCTATGCCTTCGGACGTGAAGGAGTCTGGCTGCTTCCCGATCCGGAGAATATCCAAACTCGGCGTAAACTCAAGGGAGTTGTTCCACCCGCACCTCGTACGGGTATGAGTACGCACCGGACTGCCTTCAGTACCAGGAATTATGGTGTGTTGTGTCTGTTCGAGGGTGTTCTGTATCAGGCGAATATCCGGAAGGAGGCGGCCAGCGGTGGATGAGCAGCTCAGCAGCCTGATGAAAAAGAGCGTGACCGTGGATTCCCGCCTTCGCGCCAATGACAGACTGATCCAAATCCGCCGGAAGTCGTCATTCCCACGAAGGCGGGAATCCATTGTGCCAATAGAACAAAAAGTTATTCAACAGACCGCTAGTCTTTTCTCACGTTTGTTAACGCTACTCATCCTATGCTTGTTCTTAACCAATTCTGGAGAGGCTCTCGCTGAACCCCGGCAGCCCGATTTTATTCTGGGTGGTGAGTACAACGCCGTCGTAACCTTGGGTAGTATGGTTTACCTTGCCGAGGGAAGTTCTCTGGTAGCAGCGGACATCTCCTCCGGGACTGCACCTGTTATCAAGAGCCGTATCCGGTTCTCTGAGGGAGTCTGGGACTTGGATTCCCTCAATGATCGTTTTCTGGCCGTAACCCTCGATTCAGGCCTATGGGTCTACGACACAGCGGGTTCCGCAACCCCCACGCTTGTCAAACAGTATCCGGCCCGGACACGGCCAAGGCCGTTGGCCTCATCGGGTAACCATGCTTTTATGGTGAGAAGAGCGAAGAGTATTCAGGCGATCTACCAGGTGACGGGTGACGCTTCTCCCGAGTTGGTCACCACGATCGATCCCGGCATGTATACCATGGATTTGGCGTTTCATGGCGATCTGGCCTGCATCATTGGATCCAACCGGAATTATGATCCAAGGAATACCAAGGGATTGTTGGTGGTTTTCCAGATGAATGCGGAGAAGGCCTGTGTCCAGACTGGCACGGCGGAGTTTGAGGGATTTCCCGCTGGTATCAGTATGTCCGATCATCTGGCAGTGGTGACTACCCGGACACAAGGAATTCTGCTCTATAACCTGACCGATCCAGCCAAACCAGTTCAAGTGGCGCATATCGAACTCAAAGGTATCAAGGGCAGGGCTCACTTGAGTGGATCCTACCTCTTTGTATCGGGAACTGGAGCGACTCTGAGTGTCTTTGATATCTCCGATCTAGCCTCACCCAAACAGGTCTCAACCTATGGAAAGGCTTCCGCGAGTTACCTGTCAGTGAGCAAGGACCGGGCATGTGTCATCACGGGGACGGTCGAAGTTCTAGATGTCACTGATCCACAGCAACTCAAACTAATCGCCAAGTCTCCGCCAGCTTTTGTGCCAACCCACCTTGCCATCGCGGATGATCTCCTTCTGGTGACCACGGCGAAAAAAGATTTCCAGGTCTATTCCATGGGGCCAGATGCCTCACTTTCACAAGTGGGCTCTCTCCATCTTCCCGCGGGCGCCCTGAGTATCGCGGTAACCGCTTCACACGCCTATGTTCCCTTTGGTGAGCAGGGCATGGGGATCATTGACATCTCCAATCCATCTGCTCCCAGACTCGCCCGGCATGAGCGTCACCTGGGGGCAATCACAAGAGCCATTCTCGCTGATCACATGGCTTACCTTCCCGCCAAAGATGGACTCCGTATCGCTGACCTCACAAATCTGGAGAGGCCCAAACTGAAAGGATTTTATGTCTGCGAAGATTGTGCGGATAATTTTACAATTAATTTCCCGTATGGTTATATGATGAGCCGTAATGTTGGCCTTCAAACCATCGATATCCGTTACCCAATCTCCACTGTCTTCATGAGTTTGTATCCCCAAACCAGATATGGCGCTGAACTGGCCTCCCGGGGTGCATTGGTGTGTGTTGGAATTGATGGCGAGAAGGGGCGGTCCGAGATCTATGATCTCGCGGATCCTAACCAGGCTAACCTTTTGAAGACCTTTGAAGGGACATGCCGTTGTATGCAGTGGATTGGACAAACCCTTTATATTGGACAGAGCGGATTGGTCACCAGCTACAACACCTCCGATATCCACAACATCGTTGAACAGGACACCTTCAAAGGAATCCGGATTGTGGATCTGGCTGTCTCTGGCAGCCACCTGGTCCTTGCGGATCAGACCGAGGGACTGGTTTCCTTCGATCTGACAGCAACGGCGGAGGAGGAGAAATGAACACGTTCAAGGTATCCCTCCTGATTCTAGTGCTCCTTTATGTGGCCTCTCCCGCAGTGTGCGCTGCGCTGATTACCGATTCGAATCTGGAGGCTGCGGTCCGTTTGGCCTCGGGAAAGAATGAGGGTGAACTCCAACCGGCGGACATTCGTGCTCTGAGTACCTTGGATGCCTCCCGGTGGGATGTCCGGAACCTGGAGGGCATCGAGACCGCATCAAACCTGGTGACCCTCAATCTCTCTGGGAACCAGATCGAGGACCTCAAACCCTTGTCTGGTCTATCCCGGCTTGAAACCCTTTACCTGGCTGACAACAACATCAAGGATATCTCCCCCTTGCTCAGACTATCCAATCTGCGGACACTTTCCCTTGAGAAAAATCCGTTAACTGGAACCCAAGCCTTGGGGGTCTTGAAGAATCTGGTGAACCTTGATCTCTCGGAAACAGGAGTTATATCACCTGACAGCATTTCCCAGATTTCATCTCTGGTCTGGCTGGATCTGAGTGGAAACCAAATCGTTTCGGTGGCGCCATTGGCTGGACTATCTTCCCTCCAGTGGTTGTTTCTGAACCAGAATCAGATCACGGATGTATCCCCCCTTGGGAAACTGGCAACGCTCAAACACCTCCAATTGCTGAATAACAAGATTGGGGATGCCGCCCCACTTGCTAACCTGAAGAATCTGGTGAGTATCCGCTTGAATGGCAACCCCATCAAAGATATGGCGGCTCTCAAGGGCCTACCTCTGTTGCGTGATGCCGATGTGACCGGGATAACACCTCCTGAAGGGCAGTCCGAGGGGGAAGAGCAGGGCTTTCTGTCCCGATTACTCAACCAGTTCAGTTCCAGTTCCTCACCCGGATCAGAAAAGAAAAGGAACTCCTCTCTGATACCGGACCGGAATCTGGATTTGGCCATCCGGAGTCATCTCAGTCAGTTCGACGGTGAGTTGACGGAGGATGATCTGGCAAGGGTAAAGAAAATGGATGGGGATGGAATTGAGGATCTCAAAGGAATCGAGAAATGTACCAATTTGGGCGAGATCTCTTTGGGCCAGAGCAACCTGAGCGACTTAAGTTTGCTTGCGGATTGTCCCTCCCTGACCCAATTAAGGCTTTCTGATTTCCCACATCTGGACATCGGGAGTCTCTCCGGAATCACTGGTCTGGTCTGGTTGAATATTTGGAGAAGCCATGTAGAAGACCTGACTCCATTGGTCAACATGAAAAACCTTGAGCACTTGGATTTTTCTAAGTGTGGGATTGAGTCTCTGGCTCCATTGGTGTCGTTGCCTGCTCTACGATATCTGGATATGAATGACAACCAGATCAAGAACATCGAACCCATCCGGAGTATGCCGCAAATCCGCAATTTCCTTTTTATGAATAACCAGGTGGAGGATATTTCACCTTTGACTGTTTTGAAGAATCCCGGTCAACTCTGGTTGCAAGGAAATCCAATAAAAGATTACTCGCCTCTCATGGAACTCAAGGGCGCTGGTGAAATTTGTTTGGATGAGGAGCAATGGAACTCTCCTCAGTTTCTGTCCGTCAAGGACAAGTTGATCGAAGCCGGAATCAGGGTCAAGAAATCCGATTGAAATGGGGGCTAAAACGAGGAGGCAGAGTGCCGTTCCAATCCATGTTGGTGTTTTTCCTGGCTTTATTGTACATCCCAGCGGGAGCCTTCTCTGAAGGGATCCGCCTTATCGAGGGGAGCCTGCACCTGCGCGCGGGCGGGCAATCCACTTGCACCCTTGAAATCGACTCCTCGCAAGGTTCTTCCGGTACCCCCATCAGATTGAGGACTCAAGTGGGAGCGGTCATTGTCCAGGATGCAACAGTCCAGGCCCATCCATCGGGAGAGGGACATCAGGTAGCGTCAGTGACCATTCAGGTTCCCACCGCGGAACGGCGTATCCAGATGGACCTGGCCGCTGAATTCAAGAACGCAGCCGGAGAGGTGATACGAGGGCAGTTTGCTTTCCGGATCTACCCTCCAGATGAAGCTCCTGATTGGAATGTACTCAAAAAGTTACGGATCGGTGTGTTCGGTCCCGCACTCACTTTGAACGAGGGTAAAGAATTGCGGATCGGTGTGTTTGATCCCACAAACCAAGTCCGTCCTGTTCTGACCCAATTGGGGCTCCAACAGGATTTCCTCCCCATACCCAGTTCACTGGTGGGGTATGAGGGTGGCCTGGTTATCATTGGGCCTGGGGCCTTGGATTCAGAGTCTGCACGAAGGTCCCTGAGAGACCTTCTGGCCTCTCCCTTTCATGTTCCCATCCTGGTACTTGGTCAGGAACCGGCGCAAACTTCGCCTCCGCCTACCAGCGGGATTCGGAATGCGCGGATCAATTCAGTGGGCCATCCAGTCTTCAAGGGATTGGATGACCTAGACCTGTGTGGGTGGCGTGAGCAGGGTGTCATCGCCCAGTCTCCACTCATGACCCCCACATTCGGAAACTTCAGACCTCTCCTGGTCATGGAGGATGCGGCCGTGGGTGATGCGGATACGCTTATCCTGGAACGGCTCCCATCCATGGGGTCACGGGTGATCTATTGCCAACTCCCCCTTTTCGAGCGTTGGGAGACTGAACCGGTCTGTCCGGAGCTCCTCTTCAACCTGCTCTCATATCTTTCGAAATCACCACCAGTCATGCTTTCCTACGGAGCGGAGGTTTATGCCGATCCAGCCCAAGCCGGCCTTCTCAAAGACCTGTTCCTGTTGGGGAAGGATTGGGAGCCGGGGGAGACTCAGCCGGTGTACTATGCAGGAGACCCCAGGATTGTCCTTGTTCCCACGTATGAGTGGCTGGAAGCCTTTCTCGAAGAGCAAACAGTCTTGTTGACGCGGATGGTGGAATGGATCGAGAAGGGCGGAGAAGTTCTGGTGGTTGGATTGGATCAGGAATGTCTGCCTCTCCTGGAGCCATTGGTGGGGGCTGCCACTAAAGCTGTGAAATCCGTCACCAGTGAAATCACCTTTTCTAAACCAGATGAGAAGCTTCTGTGGGGTACACGTAAGGGGGATTGGGAGGAAGTGCAAAGGCATCAGAAAACAGGTCTCTCCATCGAGGAGGGCGAAAATAGTGGTTGGCGGATGGTGGTGGAGCCTGGCTGTCTGGCTGTCCGTAAGATAAAAGAGGGGAAACTGGTGATTTTGAATGGGGATATGGCGGCGTCCCCTACTGTTGAACTGGAACGCCTCACGAGACAGATAATGACTAATATGGATATTCGGCTGCCGTACCCAGAAATACAACCTCTCCCGTATCTCGATGAGAAGACTGCTGTTGTAGGCAGCAACTGATGCCATTGTTCCAAGGGGATGTAGTCGTGAGGTTGTGATATCACTGTGGAGCCGCTTTCGCGGGAATGACAGATGGGAATAGTGAGTGGGGTGGATCCCCGCCACATTTTAATAGGAGGTGTGTATCAATCATGACGAAAAGATCCTATGGGTATCTGGTATTTCTACTCATCCTTGTGGTGATTTCACCATTGGCGGTGGAAGCAGCTGAGCCTGTGACAGTGGCTGTGTTTGATTTCCAGTCCAAAGATAAAGGATTGGCGGAGATGGGGGTGCTCACACGGGACCTGATCGAGGCTGATCTCAGCAGGAATGAAGGCTTACGCTTGGTAACCCGGACCGAGATCGACAAGATCCTGGAGGAACAGAAAGTGGGCCTGGCGGGAATCACTGATGAGGCCGCGCCTCAGATTGGAAAGCTACTGGGAGCACAGGTGATGATTGTGGGCCGCCTGTTTACCGTGGGAGACCAGGTCTTTGTGACCGCACGGATGTTTGGGACCGAAACCGGACGTGCTTATTCGGAGAAGGTGAGTGGGAATGCGGATGCCACGGCTAAGATGGCCGCAGAGTTGGCTGGGAAGATCGCCACGATCATCACGGAGAAAGCGGATACTCTTCTGGCCGAGGTGCACCTGCCCAGTGATCAGGTTGCGGAGATACGCAATAAAGTGGGGACCGAGGATCTCCCCAAAGTTTTTGTATCAATTACCGAACAGGCGATTCACTTCGCGGCCATTGATCCCGCCGCGCAAACCGAATTTCAACACCTCTTGCTGAAAACCGGTTTTGAGGTGCTCAAGGACAAGACCGGCCAACTCAAGACTTGGGCGGAGAGCTACCAGAATGAGGGTGGCAAGCAGGCTCCTCCGCCAGTTCAGTCAGTGGATGTGTTGATTATCGGCGAGGGTATCAGCGAGTCAGCCGCCCTGAATGGCGATCTGAACTCATTCCGCGCGCGCCTGGAAGTCGAGGCGATTTCTCCCTCGACCGGGAAGCTTCTGGCCTCTGACAAGGAAATTGTTACTGCTGTTGACCTGTCGAATCAGATCGCGGCGAAAAAGGCCCTTCAGGAAGCAGCGGCCCGTCTTGCCTCCCGGATCATTCCAGAAGCCGTAGCCAAGTGGCGCGAGGAGAAAGCTCCCAAGTAAGCGGGGTCACTTTTCTTTCTTTCCGAAGCGTTCGCTCAACCGGTCAAAGATGTAGAACAAGAGCGGGACATAGAGCATGGCCAGGGTGGTCTCACCAATCATACCGCCGATGATGCCGGTGCCAATCGAGTGACGAGCGTTGGCGCCGGCTCCCATCGCGGTAGCGAGCGGTAGCACACCAAAGGCGAATGCGAGTGAGGTCATGATGATCGGGCGCAGGCGCTGTTCACCCGCTTCAATGGTGGCATCCATCACCGATTTCCCCTGTTTCATAAAATCTACGGCGGCGGAGACCCGGAGGATGGCATTCTTCGCCCCCAGCCCGATGAGCACAAGCAATCCGATCTGGAAGTACACATCGTTTTCGAGACCTCTGAGCCAGTTCGCGGTCAAGGCCCCAAGCACACCGAAGGGAACCGCCATCATCACGGAACCTGGTAGTGTCCAGGACTCATACTGAGCCGCCAATACCAGGAAGACGATAATCAAACCAAAGATAAACGCCATGGAGGAGGTTCCTCCGGCCTTCTTTTCCTCGAATGCAAGACCTGACCATCCAAAGGTGTAGCCACGTGGCAGCACTTCACGCGCAACCTCTTCCATGACCGCGATGGCTTGGCCGGAACTGTATCCCGCCGCCGCATTGCCATTCACCTTTGCCGCTGGGAAGCCATTAAAATGTGGCAATAGGTCGGGTCCGGTTGTCCAGGTAGATGAAACCACGGCGGAAAGTGGAACCATCTTGTTCTGGTTCGAACGGGTGTAGAGGCGTGTCAGGTCACTTGGCACTTGCCGGAACTGTGGATCTGACTGTAGCACCACCCACCAGACACGGCTGTATTGGTTATATTGGCTGACAGTGAGTGAACCAAATTGGGCTTGAATGGCGCTATACACATCCTGCACGGGGACATCCAGAAGATTAGCTTTATCACGGTCCACCTCAGCCCTCAATTGACGTGAGTTGGCCCGGAAGGTGGTACTTAATCCCGATAGTTCTGGCCGTTTGGAGGCGGTGGCAAGGAATTGTTGGGTGATTTCATCCAACTTGGCGGGGTCACCCGCCTGTGTGTCCTGGATCCAGAACTCGAAACCGCCCGTTGTGCCAATGCCGGGTATGGATGGTGGCGCGATGGGAATGACCGCTCCCTCCAAAATCTTACGAGACTGTTCGTGGAGGCTCGTGAGCATGGTCTTGGGATTCTCAATGCGGGCCTTAGCGAGTGAGGCGTAGCGTTCCTCGAAGGGAGCCAACATGACGAAAAGAGTCCCTGCATTTGTTTTGTAACCGCTATCCAACAGGCTGTAGCCGGTGATCACATTACGATTCTGAACACCAGGTATCTTGGAGAAGATTTCGTCCACCTGGTTCATGGTATCCTCGGTACGGTTGAGGCTGGTGGCATCTGGCATGAGAACGGTACTCATGACATACCCCTGGTCTTCATTCGGAACAAAGCTGGTGGGGAGAATGTCGAACAAGTGCACAATCATCCAAACCAGCACCGCCAGGATCAAGAAAGCTATGGCCGCGCGCTTGATGACAAAGACCACCGCGTGGCCGAATCCACGGGTCACGGCATCCACCAGGCGGTTAAACCAAGCGAAGAATCCCCGTGTGGGGGGGGCGGTGTGTTTGAGCATGACACCACACATGGCTGGGGTCAGCGTGAGGGCGGTAAAGCCGGAGACCGCCACGGAGATCACAATGGTGATCGCGAACTGCTTGTAAAGCTGTCCGGTGGTACCGGGCAGGAAAGCGGCCGGGATAAACACGGATGCCATGACGAGTACCACCGCCACCAGCGAACTCGAGATTTCGCCCATGGCCTTAATCGTAGCTTCCTTGGGTCCCAGGTGGTGTACCGCCATGTTGCGTTCCACATTCTCGACGACCACAATCGCGTCATCCACCACCATTCCGATCGCTAGCACCAAGCCGAACAAGGTGAGCAGGTTGATCGTAAATCCTAGCGCTAACATCCCGGTGAAGGTGCTGATCAAGGCGACGATAATCGCCACTACGCAGATGATGGTGGTACGGAAACTTTGGAGAAACAGGAAGACCACCAAGACGACCAGGATGATCGCCTCAATCAAAGTCTTCTTCACCTCATCGATCGAGATCTTGACGAAATCGTTGGTATCCAGCGAAATGGCGTAGTCGATCCCCTCCGGGAATCCCGCTTTCATCTCCTCCAAGGCCTTCCGCACCGCATCCGAGACGGCCAGTCCATTCGCGCCGGCTTGTTGATAAATGGCGATGAAGGTGGTCGGAACATCATTCAGTTCGGACTTCGTGATGTATTGACGCAATCCCACCTCGGCACGGGCTACATCTTTTAGACGAACAATCGCGCTCCCGTCCTCGTTGGCGCGCAGTATGATGTTTTCGTACTCGTCGGGTTTGGTGAAGGGCTCTTGAGTCACCACCGGGAAGGTCAACTCCACTGGGCCCGCGGTGGGTTGCTGGCCAATTTGACCGGCTCCATAGAGCGCATTCTGCTTGGCCACCGCTTGCTGGATGTCGCTTGTGGTGATTGAGAGCGCGGCCATCCGGTCCGGATTCAACCAGATTCGCATAGCCTGATCGGGGATCCCCATGATTTGTGCCTGGCCTGCCCCGGGAATACGTTTGAGAGCATCCAGGACGTAAACATTGGCGTAGTTGGCGATGTAATTGCTGCTGTAGCGGTCTCCCTTGGCGAAGAGACCGATCAGCATCATGATCGATGAGGCGCGTTTTTGCACGGAGACGCCCTGCTGGGTGACAGCCTCCGGGAGTTGCGGTTCGGCGAGGCTAACCCGGTTCTGGACCTGGACCTGTGCGATGTCGGGATCGGTATCGAGAGTGAAATAAACGGTGATGGTGAGCTGGCCTGTCGAGGAACTCGATGAGGTCATGTAGATCATGTTATCGATGCCATTGATTTGGGCCTCGATCGGGGCGGCGACGGAGTCGGCGAGTGTTTTGGAATCCGCGCCTGGGTAGGTTGCGGATACCGTTACTTGAACAGGTGTGATCGATGGGTATTGCTCGATGGGCAGAGCCTGCATCGATATCAATCCGGCCAGGCAAAGAATGACCGCAATGACTGTCGCAAAGATCGGCCGTTCAATGAAGAATTTCGAGAACATGCGGCCTGGCCTCCTTATTTACCGCCTGCAGCGGTGGGGCTTGCTGTCGGCTCACTTGTTGCTGATGGTATATCCGCGGCCTTAAAGGGCTGTGGAGTCACGGTATCACCGGCCTGGAGGGATAACATCCCATCGGCTACGACCTGATCATCCGCATGAAGACCCTCCAGGATGAACCATTCGTCCTCATGCCAGTTACCCACAGTGACCGGACGCAGTTCCACCTTGTTGTCCTTGTCCACCACCCAGACAAACTGACCTTTTGAACCCTCCTGCACCGAGCGTTGGGGGACAAGGAAAGAATTGGGACGGATTGCTCCATGCAGGCGGACATGGACATTCTGGTTGGGGCGCAGGTGGCCATCAGGATTGTCGACGCTGGCGCGGCAAAGGAATGTCCCGGTCTGGGAATTATAGGAGGGGTCCGCGAAGGTAATGCGTCCAGTGTGGGGAAAGGATGAACCATCCACTAAAACAACCTCGACCTCATAACTCCCATCCTTGGGGGGAAGTAAAAGGCCCTTAGCGATCTGGTCACGGTACTTCAACATCTCGCTCTCGGTGAGACTGAAGTTGACCCACATTGGCGAGAGGACGGTCACTTCCGTGAGTTGATTGTTCGCTTGGTTGATATATGAACCCTCGGTCTGATGCGCTGAACCACTGACTCCATCAACCGGAGAGGTAATGGTGGTGTAGGAGAGATTGAGTTTCGCCGTCTCGACCTCAGCGGAGGCTTGCTGAACTGCGGCCTGGGCTGAGAGAAATTTTCCCGTGGCGTCATCTAGATCTTTGGGGGTGGCGACCTTCTGTTGAGTTAATGCTTTGGTGCGTTCGTAATCCAAACGTGTCGCCTCATAGTTTGCTTTCTGTTGGGCCAGCAGAGCTTCCGCCTGATCAAGAGCGGCTTTAAAAGGTTTGGCATCCAGTTGGAAGAGGACATCTCCGGCTTTCACCACGGATCCTTCGGTGTATACCCGCTTGTCCAGATAACCATTAACCCGCGCCTGGATGTTTACGAGCTGCGAACTCTGGGTTTGGGCGACATATTGAAATGTGACCGGGACATCTTTTGGACTTACCCGCACAATCGTAACCGCTGCGGGAGAGCGGGGCGGCGGTGCCGCTTTTTGTTCTTCTTTACATCCGAGAAAAAAAGAAACCAAACACATGCCGAGAGTGAATGACAACCGGGCGTATACTCGCAACCATCGATGCTGAATGCTTGTTGTCTTCATGAGCATCTCCTGTGAATGTCAGCTTTTCCAAAGGAACTGGATGAAAAAGATACAGTGGCGGCCTTGCTCAACATCAATATCAGCGCGAAGGCCCTTGGGGTACCCACATTAGTTCCTGCAACTTCCGGGAGCAGGTTCACCGGTGGTTTACCTGAACGCCAATATTTTGTGCATAGAACAGCACCCCACGATCAGAAAGTAGAAAGTGTGTCATCCGTGTTGTACTGAATCAGTGGGTGAAGAGTGTAACCAATATACAGGAGCAGGATGGTTGCGGTCAAGCAAAGGAAATACATAGACTTTCCCCATTTCTGGTCTTGA
>CAYRBI010000019.1:50889-52843 GCA_964422415.1 uncultured bacterium
GTACTCCGCCTCGGTTTGCAGGTGCTCCATCATCACAGGCACATCTGCTTCGAGTTTGTTGACCTCGCGCAGGAAAGCCCCGTAATCGAGGTTTCCCTTTCCGGGCAGGCACTCACTGAGATGCACTGTGGCATCCGGTGACATGATGATGTCCTTGGCGTGGCAGCTCCGGATCATGGAACCCAGGCGATTGACAAAGTCCTGAATGACAGCTCCGCTCGAGTAGTAGCGTTCGGGGCTGTTGATCAGATTGGTGGGATCGAAGTGGACCGCGCAATGCTCCCGGTCGATGGCATGAACTAGATCCACATACGACTGGACCGAATCCGGATACATCCACTGCATGGTTTCCAGGGTGTAGTAACTCCGGGTGGGTTTGACGGCGTCGATGATCGTGCGAGTGGTTTGAACAATGAGATCAAAAGTTTCCTGGGTTAGGTTGAGGGGGTGATGTCCCGCCCAATCCTCACCACGTGACCCGGTGATGTTTACGCAACACCTCGCTCCGATCTTATCCGCCAGGGCCAGTTGCTTCTGACAGTTCTCGATAGCCTCCTTACGTTTCTCTGGACGGGGATCATTAGGATTGCTCCAGGCTCCCACTTCGGCGATGACGATGTCTGCCTGTGAGGCGGCCTTGGCAAAGGCCTGGATGGTCTCCTCATCCTTGTCACGAGAGACCGGGCAGAAAGCCGATGTGTATCCTTTCTGTTTAAGGGCCTCGATCCATTTACCAGGATCGGAACAATCCGCGAATAATGGTCCACCAAAACGCATGGGGATTCTCCTTCTGTTAAGAGACAGACTCTCACCAAGAGAACCATACCGCTTCTAGACAGATTCTCGAATGGGGGTCCATCCTTTTTCTTGTGATCCAACACGCTAAGATCAGGTAATCCATGAAAGGGGGATGTCCATCCCATGTCCACCTCCGAGGCTCCAATGTATACCTCAACTCTTTCAGCATCCAATCAAGCCACATTACTCCGGTATCTGGAGGAATCTCAAGCGCTTCTGTCAGGTCACTTCCGTCTGGCGAGTGGACTCCACAGCCCAAATTATCTTCAGTGCGCCCTGCTCCTGATGGACCCAGAGCGCGCGGAGTGGTGCGGACAGAAGCTGGCTGGGATGGTGGCTCATCTGGGAGCCAAGTGGGTTCTTTCACCAGCTCTCGGGGGAGTGGTGATCGGGCAGGAGCTGGCTCGTTCCTTGAAGGTGCCCCATATCTTCGCCGAGAGGAAGCAGGGGGAGATGACCATCCGGCGTGGCTTCGTGGTACCGGAGGGAGAGCCCTTTGTGGCGGTGGAGGATGTTATCACCACTGGTGGTTCGGTCTTGGAGGCGGCTCGCTTGGCGCAAGATGCGGGGGGAAAACTGGCGGGCATCTGCTCGATCTTGAACCGGACCGGGAAAGAGAAGCCCTTTGGAGAGGAGATCCCTTACTCCGGCCTGCTGGCGGTTCACTTTCCCACCTACACCGAGGATGAGTGTCCATTATGTAAGGCGGGAGTTCCGATCGATACCCCTGGGACAAAGAGGGGGTGAAAGAATAGCACTAACGATGGGTAGTGTTATACATTATTGATTGGTGTCTTCGGTAAATGGCCTTCGAACTCGTATTCGGTCGTCTTCTACCACAACGACACATGTTTGACCCAGACTGGCCATATCAACTGGTCGATGGTCGGCGCCGAGAGATGCAATACTTTTTCGGGTAATCTACGAGGCAGGACTCCCTCTTCCTGCTCATAGAAGGGCAGCCAGATCTCCTTCAAGACTAACTCCACCTCAAGCCTGTAAACCTTTCTCCTCCCAGGTCTTTTTCTTCTTACCCGCTTATTGATGCCGGGGACGGATCCCATTCAGATACTCCCTCTTCGTGGTTGGACTCATTTGATGGACCCCTCTGTGCCAACATCCCTGAGACAGTGAACCAGGGATAGTTTATAGTAGA
>CAYRBI010000020.1:0-3920 GCA_964422415.1 uncultured bacterium
CCGAAAAAAGCGCCGTCACCGGTGTCGATGACCATGTCGCTCCAATCTGGGTTATAGTTGTAGGCCAGCACACCATAGGCCCCATCCATATAGACACCACTGATACGGACATCTCCACGTGTTCCCAGGACCCCTTCATAATTCGGTAGTTGAACCCCGTCGTCATTTTCCTCGAGAACATAGGTGAGTCCGGCGACCGTGCTCCATTCATCGAAGATGGCTGCAAAGAGCGCTTTCCATGTCGCCTCATTGCCGAAGGTGCTGTTCAAGAAGGTGATCAGGTTACTCGTTGAAGATTCATTGTAAATCGACGTGCCGTCCGGAACAAAGCTGTAGGTAATGATGGTGGGATCACCCTGCTCCAGGCCAGATTCGGAGGCAGTCTCACCCCACCGGGGATAGTCGGGAACAAAGATTTGATATTTGTCCACCTTTCGCCTGGCAGCTTCGAAGGCCTGTATGATCTCGAGGGAGGTACCCGGCGCGAAGCAGAGCATCGCTTGAGGGCCATCGAAATCTACCTTTTGAGCAGCCAAACCGACCAACCGTTGACGCAATGCAGGAGACATAGCATTGAAGGCGGTTTGCCGGATCAGGTGACGGACCAGGGAGTAACGGGAATCGGTGGTCGTAAGAGTATCTTCGATTTTGTCAGTCCCGTCCAAGCGGGAATCCACGGTGAACGTCTGTTTTCCCTCGATCAACGGACTGTTAGAATCTGGATTCGATACGGCGGGAAGATCCCCGGCGTTGCTGGGAAAGGAGAAGGTCCACAGGAGTACGGCTATCGGCACCAGGAACAGGACACTACCCGTTCTGGGATTACTCTCGTGAACATCTCTCATGACCATGCCCTCATCTCGTGCGGGGGCTACTAAAAACCCCTCTTTGCGGGCTGTGCCCGCCGCCCCTTCCTTCAGTCACCCCCCCACACATTCTCTGATCCCATTCAACGGATCAGAAGAAGCATAATAGCAATAGATCGTAGATACGCCTATTGAGCATAACGCCAAAAAAATCACAAATCAAGAATATTTTGTGGGGAGTAAGACTCTGAATACCGTTCCATGGTCCTTCTCGCTACAGACCATGATATCTCCACCGTGGTTCTTGACGATGCCATAAACAGCCGAAAGGCCCAGACCTCGTCCCTGGAACTTGGTGGTGAAGAAGGGTTCAAAAATCCGGCTGAGGGTGGTGGAGTCCATCCCCTTGCCAGAGTCAGAAACAGTGAGGTGGACATAAGTCCCCGGAAAGAGAGCCAGCTCACCGGCATGTTCCACACTAGAAATTTCTATCCTACCGGTTTCCAGGGTGATGGTTCCCTTATCTTGAATCGCTTCGACCGCGTTGTTGAGTAAAGCGGAAACAATCTCGGTCATCTGAGCCGGGTCCGCTTCAACAAAGGGGATTTCCGAGGAAAGAACTTGTTCGACCCGGATCCTGTCAGGGATATCCCGGGAGAGCATTTTAATGGTGTCGCGGATGATCTTGTTGAGGTCGATCTGACGGGGCTGGTATTTGCCGCCACGGGCATACGCCAGCATTTGGCGGGCGAGTTCACCCGCACGTTCAGCGGAGCGTCCGATCCGGTCGAGCATTCGTGTGACATCCTCACGGTCTGGAAACTCCACGCGCAAGAGGTCGGTGTATCCTAAAACACCCACCATGAGATTGTTAAAATCATGGGCGATGCCGCCCGCCAAAGTGGCTGTGGCCTCCATGCGGGAGGCGCGCATGGCAGCCTCCTGGGCGGCTTTCCGTTGTGTGATGTCATGGGCGAGCACAAAGGTGGCTGGCTTCCCCTTATAGGTGATGAGGCCCACTTTGAATTCGACATCGATCCGCCGGCCTTGATGGTCCACAAAGGCGGTTTCGTAGGTGCTGGGTATATCTTCCCCCGCCAGCCGGCGGACATAATACGAGTTGACACGTTCCTTCTCCGTGTCATGTATAAAGGTTGGGAAGGGGAGGCCAATTACCTCTTCAGGACCGTAATTCAACATCACCGCGAGCTGAGGATTGGCGTACTGTATGACACCATCCTGCACAATGAAAATGGCATCGGTGGCCCGTTCGATCAATGTCCGGTACTTCTCCTCCGACTCGGCACGGGCTTGTTCGGCACGGAATTGATCGGTGGTATCTACTCCAAATGCATAGACCTCCACCAGGATACCGTTATCGCCCAGAATGGGACGATAGGTCCAGGAAATGTGGACAATGGACCCATCTTGGCGGAGGTTGTCATGCTGCCGTTGCACAGGTGTGCTGGTGGGAGAGAGCAGGGCGTGGGTAATGCTATTGAGTTCCTCGTGTGCTTGTGGCTCATCGGGAAGGATCGTGCCTACCACCGGATGGCCCAGGACCTTTTCTTTCGGATATCCAAAGACATGCTCCGCATATTCGTTCCAGAAGGTGAGCTCTCCCCGCGCGTTCCATTTGATAATCACGGTTAACGCGTCTTCCACCAGGTTGCGGTACCGTTCCTCCGAACTCATTAAAGCCAGGTGTTTGGCGAACCCAATACCCAGGGCAAAGAGCGCCACCAGGGTTAGGATCGCCACTGGGAAAGCAAAAGCCGGCTGCTGCCAGAGGGGAGGATGGACCAGAAGCGAAATGGAGGCAGGAGTGAGATCTACATTTCCATCTTTATCAATGGCACGGACTTGAAACAGGTATTGGCCCGGTTTGAGACGGGGCGTCAGAGCCAGAGTGTTGGCGGAGTAGGGAGACCATCCCTGGTTGGAATCCGTATTTTCAGCGGTCACAATTCTCCAGGAGAATTCGAGATCGATAGGCAGTGTTTTATTCCAGGCATCCCTTCCGTTAAAAGAGAAGAATCCCACCTCGCCCGGATTCAACTCAGTGTCTTGGGCCTGTAAAAAGGTGTTGGGAGCGGATGTGTCGCGTTGGTAACTGAGGATCCCGGCTTGTTCGAGGGATGCCCAGATGACACCATCATTGGCTTCACCCAAGCGTGTAACGCACGCAGCCGGAATTCCATCCGACAAACGGAATGTGGTCCAACGTCCATTTCGCAAGCAAGAGATCCAACTATCGCGGTTGCCCACCCAGAGGGTCCCATCCGTGGATTCCATGACAGATTGGATCCGGTTGGAGGAAAGACCATCCCGGGAAGTGATAAATTTCTTTTCATCTCCCTTCAGGATCATGACACCCGTGCTGGAGGTGGCGAAATAAAGACGTCCATCCGGGGTCTGGGAGATGGATTGGAGGGGCGGAAGACCCGGAAACATATCACCTTCCGCCGGGAAGACTTGGATCTGACCCTCTTTCCAATACTCGACCCGGTCCTCCACTCCCACCCAATAGCCACCCGACCCATCCTTCACCATACAGTAGGTTTGAGCTCTCTTGTAATTGGGATCGAGGGGTTGAGGCCGCCAGTTATTCGCCTCCAGATCGAAGATGCCCGTATCCGTCAGTAACCACAATCTCCCCCCGGGTTCTTCATACAATTCTCGAGGGCCGACATCCTGCGGCACCATGATCCTTTTCAGGATGGTGGGCGGATCCAGGGTGCATTGAAAGGCATATGTCGGAAAGAGAATCCAGATCTTTCCATCCCGGGGGGGGGTCAGGGTGACCCGTGTATTATTCCGGTTGTCGAGTAAATGCAGAATGGGAACCCAGCCCTTATCCCGGAAGCGGACCAAGTTGCCTTGTAGATCCACTGCAAAAGGGGAATAACCGGGCGCCACGGATATGCTGTAGAGAAGCAGGCGTGTTCCCTCAATCGTCTGGGTGTAGTTGGTCCATGAGGGTTTCGAGAGACGGTAGGCTCCTTGACGGGTTCCCACCCACACGGATCCATCCTCTAAGGGATTGATACACTCGATGTATTGTTGGGGATCCTCCTCATCGAGGATAAGCAGTTCCCATTCTCCCTTGCGGAA